>CALVBH010000107.1 GCA_944325765.1 uncultured Bacteroidales bacterium | reverse complement strand
ATTATTTCGGGGACAGGACATTGCCGCGGTATCTCGTCTTCAATCCGCATAGTGCATCACGGGAAGTGACACTGAGGTTTCCGTCAGGGGAATTCGACGTATTCGACATCGTGAGCGGGGAGTATGCAGGCAAAAACGTGTCCGGTACGATGCGGGTGCGGATGGATGCGGGGCAGACTATGAATATTGTCTGCGTGTCGGCAGGTACGGTATTGAAGACGGAAAAAGGCAGGCTTATGGCCGGAGAACATATTGTTATGTATCAGGAATAGTTTTGAATGCTTTCAAGTCGTATGGAAATGGAGATGGATATGGCAGAGACGGTTCACAGGAATATTTTCTGCAGGATGGCAGACAAGATAAGGAATGAGGCAAGGGTTTTCAGAAGCTCTCCGTTCAATATGCGGATTCTGCTGATTACCAATATGCTGTATTCTTTTGTGCTGCCTGTCGTGGAGCTGTTCATAGGGGCGTACATAATGAGAAACAGCAGCAACACTGTCCTGGTGGTCTGCTTCCAGCTTGCGTCATATACCGGAGTCCCCATCACATTTATGCTGAACGGTTTCCTGCTCAGGATCATTCCTATCAAATGGCTTTATGCTTTCGGTATGCTTCTGAGCGGGATATCGATGATGGTTATGATGTCCCTGAGCGAACTGACCTTCGCGGGGATTGTGACGGCTGGCTTCATTATGGGGCTTTCGAACGGCTTTTTCTGGGCGAACCGTGATTTCCTGGCCCTGAGTTCCACGAATGACGGGAACAGGAACTATTACTACGGTCTTGAAAGCTTTTTCTACACTCTGGCAGGAGTCGTAGTCCCGTATGTGGTGGGAGCGTTCCTGGCCGCATCGCCGTCGCTGGGTATCGAAGACATAAACACAGCATACAGAATCGTCACTGCCGTCGTTTTCGCCATTACCATCACATCTTCCGCAGTCGTATTCAGGGGCAAGTTCTCCAACCCCGAAAAAAGCAGGTTCATATACTGGCATTTCGACAGGATATGGAACAAGATGATGTCTCTGGCGGCATTGAAAGGCATAGCACAGGGATACATAGTGACAGCCCCGGCTATGCTTATTATGTCCCTGGTGGGCAATGAAGGCGCATTGGGCACCATCCAGTCCTGCGGAGCCATCCTTTCCGCCATCATTCTGTATATCCTCGGCCGTTTTTCCACCCGGTCACAGAGGGTGACGATATTCGCTGTCGGGCTCGGGCTCTTTGCTCTCGGAGGCCTGGTGAACGCAGCTCTCTATTCTTCGGCAGGAGTGATCATATTTATGCTCTGTCTCGTGATGGGCCGGCCTCTGATGGATCTTGCATATTTCCCGATTCAGCTCAGGGTGATAGATTATGTCCAGGGCATCGAAAAAAGAAATTCTTTTTCTTATATATTTGTCCACGAATTCGGACTGTATTTCGGCAGATTCTGCGGTTGCGGACTTTTCCTGATATTCGCTCTCTGTATTTCCGAAGGCTTCGCCCTGAGGTATGCCCTGCTGATAATCGGGCTGGTGCAGCTTCTGTCGGTTTACGTGGCGTCCGATATAAAGTTTCGTAAATGAAAAAATTCCGGACCCTTGTCTGTTTTTTTCTTTTTCAGATGCCGATGCTGAATGCCGCCGACCTGCGGACATTCAGCATCAACAATGCCGACGGCCTTTCGAACAGTTCCGTAACCTGTATCAGACAGGGGTCCGACCGCAGGGTGTGGATAGGTACCTGGGACGGACTGAATGTTTACGACGGCAGGGACATCCGCACATACAAGTATTCGTCGTCGGATATCAATACGTTGAGCAACAATATCATACGGAACATCATCGAACAGCGTCCCGGGATAATGTGGATTGCCACCGACAACGGAATCAACAGGGTAGACACGAGGACGGAGCATATTGACAGGCTGTTCTGGCAGGACGGGATGAATCCTGCGGAAGAGGGCGCGTTCAAGATAGCGATGGCGGCAGACAGCACCGTTTTCTGTGCAGTGAACCGTTACGGTCTGTCGTATTATGATGACAGTGCGGGAAAGACCGTACCTCTCAACCTGTCCGGCGTGGACCTTTATGAAGTGAAGTCAGTTTGCGGGTACGGGGACTGTCTGTGGCTTATAGACAAGAGCGGGACATTGTTCAGGGTAGACCTGAACCCGGAAAAGAATTCGTTTGCTGCCGGCAAGGCGGAATCTCCGGCGCCGACTGAAAGATATTCGGGGCTGTTCGCGCTCGGCAGCGGTGTGGCGGCAGTCGACTCGGGGCGGAATCTGTGGATGTTCGACGGAGAAACAGGCAGTCTGACGCGGAAAATACGGACGGATGGGGGAAAATATTCAGGAACGGTTACTTCCGTGGCGGAAAACGACACTTCGCTGTTCATCGCCTTTTCCGGAAACGGGATGGCCCAGTATCTTTATGAAACGGAGGAACTGGTGAACCTCGATGAATTCGACGGCAAATCCGTCCTGTCGGTCATGACCGGGACCCAGAATACATTGTGGGCCGGGACGGACGGGGAAGGCATAATCGTCCGCTATCCCTGGCACCGGAATTTCAACGTGATGACAGGCGGCAGGAGCCAGACTGAAGCCATGCGCCCCGTCAGGTGCTTTTTCAAGGACCATAGCGGCAATCTGTGGGTCGGGACCAAGGGCAGCGGTATCTTCTGCTTCGACGGGAATATGGCCCTGCTCAGGCATGTTTCCGTATCCGACGGCTTGTCCGACAATTCCGTATACTGTCTTGCCGAAGGTCCGGACGGAGCGGTGTTCATAGGTACCGACGGCCGTGGAATAGACGTTTTGGAGACCGGTACGGGAGTGATTTATCCTTTGGACATAACATTGATGGAGAAGAATTCGGATGTGTTTTCATCCGTGTACTGCATGGCTTTCAACGCCGGGAAAAGCACTCTCTATGCCGGGACTTCAGGTTACGGTCTCGTGCAGATGGTGCTGGAAAAGCGTGAAGACGGCAGGTGGAAAGTCACGGAATACGGAAAATATCTGAACGAGCACGGCTCCGAAGATTCCATAGGCAGCAATATCGTATATTCCATCCTGCCGGATAACGGATGGAAAACATTGTGGGTGGGGACCCGCGGAGGAGGCCTCTCGGTGCTTGACACCGGAACCAGGAGGCTGAAACGCTTCGTGCACAATTCCAAATCGTCCGGCTCGTTGAGCAGCAACGACATACTTTCTCTGGCGAAAGACGGAGACGGGACACTGTGGATAGGGACGAGCTACGGGCTGAACGAGATGGTCTCCGGAACTTCGGGAAAGGTCTTGTTCCGCCGTTACGATGAGAACGACGGCCTGCCGAACAACACCATACATGGAATTCTTCCCTCCGACGATGTCCTGTGGATAAGCAGCAACAACGGCATCTGCCGGTTCAGTCCTGAAGATGCCGGATGCACCAACTATACGGTGACGGACGGTCTCCAGAACAACGAGTTTTCAGACGGTGCATACTACAGGTCTGCGGACGGTACATTTTTCTTCGGAGGCATAGGAGGTTTCAACTGGTTCAGTCCCGAAAGCATCACCTGGCGCAGTTTCACTCCATCCATACGGATTACCGATTTCAGGATTTCGAACAAGAGCACGGGTAAGGTTCCCGATATATCCCGCGGTATCACGCTCGGCTATGACCAGCGCACGTTCAGCGTAAGTTTCGTCGCTCTGGATTTCATAAACAACCTGAACTGCGAATATGCATACATGCTCGACGGGTTCAACCGGGAATGGGTGATGGCGGGGAACAGTTACAATGCCGTATTCGCCGATATTCCTCCCGGGAAATATGTGTTCAGGGTCAAGAGCACGAACAGCGACAAGATATGGTGCGACAACGAATTGTCTTTCCCGGTAACGGTGCGGTATCCGTGGTGGCTGCAGTGGTGGGCCTGCGTCATTTATGCCTGTCTGCTGGCGGTCCTGATGTTCACGGTATGGAGGATTGTCCGGATGAAAATCGACCTCAGCCGCATCATCCTTCTGGAAAGGATGGAAAAGCAGAAGGACAAGGAGATTCATGAGGCCAAGCTGGATTTTTTCACCAATGTGGCCCATGAGTTCTGCACCCCGCTGACACTTATCTACGGCCCGTGCGAGAAACTTCTCGAAAACTGCCGTCTCGACGAGACTTCCGAAAACTATATCAGGACTATCAGGGCGAATGCGACCAGGATGCAGGGGCTGATTACGGAACTGATGGATTTCAGAAAGGCCGATACCGGCCATATCCCTGTCAGGTACGAACGGCTGGATATCCCCGGACTCCTGAAAGGCATAGCGGAAGACTTTTCTGAAATAGGCAGTACCGGCGGCATATCCTTTTCCATGACCGCCGATGTCCCTGAACCTTTTACAAGCGACAGGGCCTGTCTCGAAAAGATATTTTTCAATCTTGTTTCCAATGCCTGGAAATACACTCCTCAGGGCGGGACGATAACGGTTGCCGCCAGGCTCGCGGAAGACGGGTCCCTCCTGTTCCGGACGGACAATACCGGGAAAGGAATAAAGCAGGAGGATATTCCGCTGGTATTCGACCGGTTCAGGATTCTGGACAATTTCGAGAGGCAGATGTCCAAGGGAAATATGGTCAGAAACGGGATAGGTCTGGCCATGACCAAGGATCTCGTCACCCTGCTGCACGGTGAAATTTCTGTCGAAAGCGAACCGGACGGCCTTACCTCCTTTATCGTATCCATTCCTCCCGGACAGATAGAGGAGGAAGCCGGAGTGAGGGAAGAAAAACCCGGCGAAGAAACCTGCCATCCGCCGGTTTCCTGTGAACGGGGGGGGGGTAGAAGACAGGCCGGTACTCATGATAGTGGACGACGAGAGCCAGATTCTGGACTTCATCGCGGGTCTCTTTTCGGACAGATACAATATCCTGTCCGCAAGGAACGGCCTCGAAGCATTGGAAACGATGAAACATTACCGGCCGGATGTCATCCTCTGCGATATCGTCATGCCCGAAATGGACGGCTACGAATTCGTTTCGGAGCTGAAGGGCAATCCCTACACCGCCAACATACCCGTAGTCTTCCTGACATCCAAATCAGCCATGGATGACCATATTCGGGGATACGAGCTCGGCGTCGAGGCCTATGTCCCGAAGCCTTTCCATCCCAAGCATCTGCAGGCACTGATAGACAGGATAGTGCTTGACAGGCAGTCTCTGAAGAAGTATTACAATTCGCCTCTGTCCCGTTCCGACCTTTATGAAGGCACATACATAGACGAGGATGACAGGAATTTCCTGATTGATTTCACGAATATGGCTGAAAACGGTTTCCAGAACGGGGAAACCGATCTGGATGCGATAGCCGGGGCCTTCGCTATGAGCAGGATGCAGTTGTACAGGAAAGTCCGGGAACTTACGGGCGTATCTCCCGGCGAGTATATCCGTTCCCTCAAGCTGAAACGCGCAGCCCGTCTTCTGTGTACCACGTCTCTGACAGTACTCGAAATCATGTACCGCTCAGGTTTCAACAACAAGTCCTGGTTCTTTAAGGAATTCCGGAAGGAATACGGCTGCGCCCCGAAAAAATACCGCGAAACCAACGCCCTGTAGCCCTGCCGCACTTCTCATCCAGCCTTTTTCTTACCACAACCTGTACGTCCATCCCGACATGGAACGGAAAAAGCGTTGTGTCGACAAAATGTTCAAATCTTTGGGAAAATAATGTATATTTGTCATTCGGACAAATTTAAAAAAAGGAAGTATTATGGAAAAAATAGTGACTGACGCGAATATCGCGGAAATTCTCGGCGGAGACAAACCTGTAATGATAGACTTCTGGGCTTCATGGTGCGGACCGTGCAGGGCATTGGCTCCTGTGGTGGAAGAAATAGCGGGAGAATACGAAGGAAAGGCAGTCGTAGGCAAATGCAATGTCGACGAAGCGTCCGAAACCCCGATGAAATACGGCATCAGAAATATCCCGACCCTGCTGTTCTTCAAGAACGGCCAGCTCGTGGACAGGCTCGTGGGTGTGGTGCCCAAGGGCAATATCACCGCCAAGCTCGATGCTCTTCTTTAGTCGAATCCGACTGTGACCCTGCGTGACAGTCCCAAACCCTGTTATTATGAAAAGGATAATATTGATTTCGGCTCTTGCCTTGTCCATGGCTTTTGCCGGGGCCGGCGATGCTGCGGCCCAGCTGCGTTTCGGCGTTACCGGAGGCGCTACATTCTCGAAACTGAGCAAGGAAACCGTCAATACCAAGAACATGACACAGTATCATGCCGGTGTTACCATGCAGATAAAGCTGCCGATAGGCTTCTCCATCCAGCCTTCGCTCATCTATAATGTGAAAGGTTCCAAATTCGCCATTCCGGAGGACGGAGGCACGGCGGACCTTACGGTGGGTTATGTAGAAGTCCCTGTTTCCATACAGTGGGGACCGGATCTTCTTCTGTTCCGCCCGTTCGTCGATGTGACTCCATACGTCGGATACGGTGTGAACAACAAGATGACCTCTTCCGGAACGAGCCCGGTGAAGAACGTATGGGATTCTTACGGTCTCAACCGCTGGGAATACGGACTCGGTGCCGGTATCGGAGTGGAAATCTGGAAAATCCAGGTGATTGGCCGCTATAACTGGAATTTCGGTTCCTTGAGCGATTTGAAATCCGAGGGTAATGTAGCGGAAGCATTGGCGAACGCTGTCGGGAAAGGCAAGTTCGGAGGATTTTCCATTACGGCAGCCGTCCTTTTCTGACGTGTCCGTTCTGTTGATGTATTTTGGTCGAAATGGATATTGAACCGATAAAGGAATACTGCGGCGAGGACTGGGACCGGGTAAATCAGCGTATCAGGGCTGCATTGCACAGCGATATTGACCTTCTGAATTCAGTGAACGGCATGATTCTGTCCCATTCGGGGAAACAGCTCAGGCCGTTGCTGTCGCTTTTGGTGGCGAAAGCCTGTTCGGATGCTCCTGTTTCGGATGACAGCCTGAGAGTGGCCGCCGCGGCGGAACTGCTTCACAACGCTACCCTTCTTCACGATGACGTGGCCGATGAAAGCGACTGCAGGCGCGGCTCTCCGACATTGAATTACCTTATGGGACCGTCGGTCTCCGTTCTGGTGGGCGATTACTGGCTCGTCGCGGCGATGAATGAAATCCGGGAAGCTGAGCATTTCGGCTCGAGGCTCATATCGATATTTTCCAGGACCTTGTCGCATCTGGCCGAGGGGGAAATGCTGCAGCTCCAGAAGGCTCGGAGCGGGGATACCTGCGAGGAAGACTACCTGAGAATCATATTCTGCAAGACAGCCTCCCTTTTCGAGGCGGCGGCTTTGGCGGCAGCCATATCCGTAAATGCTTCTGAAACTGTAGAAAAGGCTGTGAGCCGCTATGCGGTTTCCTTAGGCCTGGCATTCCAGATACGGGATGACATTTTCGACTATTCCCGGGAATTCGATGTCGGGAAGCCTGTAGGCGTGGATATACTGGAGCAGAAAATCACGATGCCTCTGATCGGGGCATTCAGGAATGCGGATGCGCAGGAAGAACGGGAAATCAGGAAGATGGTCGCGGATATACACGAACATCACGGCTATGCCGCCGATATTCTGGACTTCGTCAGGAAGAAGGACGGTATAGGATATGCCGTCAGACGGCTCGGAGATTATGCGCAGGATGCCGCTGATGCCTTGTCTTCCATCCCGGATTCGCAGGCAAAGAAACATCTGGAAGAAATCATAGGCTTCGTGGCCAACAGAAACAAATAACGATGAGGTTTGCCGATATACCCGGAAATGAAGGACTAAAAAAGGCACTGGTCTCCATGGCGGATTCCGGCAGGGTCGGACATGCTCTCCTGCTGTATGAAAACGAGGGTTGCGGCGCATTGCCTGTGGCTCTGGCCTATGTCCAGTATCTGAACTGCATAGACAGGAAGGACGGGGATTCCTGCGGACAATGCCCCGCCTGCCGGCAGATGTCCAGGCTCGTGCATCCTGATACGCATTTCATATTTCCGGTGAATTCCAGCAGCAAGGTAGACGTCTCCAAACCCACATCGGAATCTTTTCTCGGCATCTGGCGCGAACTGGTCGCGGAAAATCCGTATTTTACCGAATCGGAGCTGTATGCGGCTCTCGGTACGGAAGGCAAGTCCGGAGTCATCGCCATAGCTGAAGCCAGGTATATTCTCGAAAAGCTTTCCCTGTCTTCCATAGAGGACGGATACAAGTCGGTGCTGATGTGGCTCCCGGAGAAAATGAATGCGGAAACGGCCAACAAACTGTTGAAAATAGTCGAGGAACCGCCTGAAAAGACGGTATTCGTATTCATTACCCATAACCCGGACCGCGTGCTGCCCACAATCTTTTCCCGATGCCAGAGTTACAGGGTGCTGCCTCTTCCGAAAGAGGAACTGGCTTCGGTGCTGACGGACGTTTTCGGAAAGGACGGGCAGGCAGCGCGGCAGCAGGCTGCGATATCGGGAGGAAGCATAGGCGTGGCATTGAACGCCATGGGCGACAGGGAGGAATATCAGTCTTTCATGCAGATATTCGGCGGCCTGCTGAAAGGCTGTGCCGGACGCGACCTTCAGGCCGTCCTGGATGCCGCGGACAAGATGTCCGCCATAGGCTCGCGCGAAAAACAGAAAGCTTTTTGTATCTTTGCAGGCGAATGTCTGCGGAAGATTTTCATGACCCGTCTCGGTATGTCGGAAACAGCCGGAATCTCCCCTGACGAGGCTGCGTTCTATTCGGAGATTTCCGCCAAAGCCTCCGACTCCTTTTGCCGGAAGGCAATGTCCCTGACAGACAGGTCGGTGATGCTGCTCGATCGCAACGTGAACCAGAAAATGGTTTTCTGCGATCTTGCCGGTCAGATGTTCTTGAGTTTTTGATTGATTTATGGAAGGAATAGACAATAACGAAATAAAGCAGTACGACTGTTCCCGGGGTTGTATCGTGGAACGCACTGACGAAGGGGAGCTGAAATGCTCCTACAGGCCCGGGTGCTGCAAGCTCGAAGTCTACGACTGGCTGCCCGGAGTGCTTCAGGAGAAATACAGGAATTATTTTGAAGTCAGGTTCAAGAATACCCGCAAGGGAATATATGTCAACACTTCCGGACAGACGGTGAAGACGGGCGACATAGTGATAGTCGAGGCTGTCAACGGCCATGATGTAGGCATCGTTACGCTGGAAGGTCCTGTCGTGGCCCGGCAGATGAAATGCAAGAAAATTGACCCCGAAACGGCGGAGTTCAGGCGCATTTACCGCAAGGCCAGGATGCTGGACATCGAGAAGTGGCAGGAAGCCATAGCCAGGGAGCATGAAACCATGATAAGGGCCAGGCAGATAGCTGCGGAACTCGGACTCGAAATGAAAATCGGGGACGTGGAATTCCAGGGCGACGGGACGAAGGCCATATTCTACTATATCGCCGACGGACGTGTCGATTTCAGACAGCTCATCAAGGTATTTGCCGAAGAATTCCGCATCAGGATAGAGATGAAACAGATAGGCGCACGTCAGGAAGCCGGCCTTATCGGAGGCCTCGGAGTCTGCGGACGGGAGCTTTGCTGCTCGAACTATATTTCATCATTCCAGTCCATTACGACAGCTGCCGCCAAATGTCAGGATCTGTCCCTTAACCCGCAAAAACTTGCGGGACAATGCGGAAAGCTCAAATGCTGCCTGAACTATGAAACCGCCGCATACATAGACGCCGCATCGAGAATCCCGAAAGTCCTGAATCCTTTGGAGTTCCAGGACGGCCTCGCCTATCTGATGAAGACGGACATACTCAGGGAAATAATGTATTTTTCCTACGACCAGAACAGTTTCGCGAATCTGTATCCTCTCGAAGCCTCCGAAGTGGCGGAAGTGATACGGATGAACAGGCGCGGCGAAAAGCCCGAGTCCCTCAAGTCCGAACCGGAGCCGTCGAGCCTGGAATTCGTGACGGCGGTAGGCGATGACAGCATTACCCGTTTCGACGAGAACAGGAAGCGGAAAAAGAAGGGCGGCAGGAGCCGTGGCGGTGGAAACAGACAGAACGGAGCAGGCGGCGGGCCTGATAAAGGGAACCGGAATGAGCGGAAAAGATAAGTTGAGGAAATTCAGGGAAAACGAAGGTTTTTCCTGTCTGGTGCAGCCGTCGACTGCGGAAGTACTCGGCTGCGACCACAGGCTGAAAGGACGTTGGAACGAAGATTTCTTCCGGAATCCGAATCCCGTCATCGTGGAACTCGGCTGCGGAAAGGGCGAATATACGGTGGACCTGGGTCTCAGGAATCCGGCATTCAACTATATCGGGGTGGACATAAAGGGGGCGAGGCTCTGGAAAGGGGCCAAATTCGCTCATGAACACCGGCTTCCGAACGTGGGTTTTCTGCGGACAAGGATAGAATTCATCGAATCGCTTTTCGCTCCCGGAGAAGTCTCGGAAATCTGGATAACCTTTGCTGACCCGCAGATAGGACGCGAGAAGAAAAGGCTGACTTCACCTCTGTTCATGTCGCGTTACCGGAATTTTCTGAAACCGGGAGGAATCATCCATCTGAAGACGGACAGCAGGTATCTGCACGAGTATTCGAAGGCCATGGCCGAACAGAACGGATTGAAGATACTGGCTGCAGCCACGGATATTTACGGAACGGACAGGGAGAGACTGTACGACAGCGAAATATCGTCAGTCTGCGGTCGGGATGCCGTAGACGCCCTGTTCCAGGTCCGGACTTTCTACGAGCAGCAGTATCTCGCCCAGGGGCTGCCGATTACGTATATGGCCTTTACGGCCGATCACGAAGGACCGTATGTCAGTCCCGAGTGGAATCCTGACGAGTGGGAAAGATAAGGTCGGGCCGGACCCAGTGGATGCGTATACCTTTCCTCTCCATCCCCCGGAACCAGGTCATCTGTCTTTTCGCGAACTGGTGAATCGCCGTGGCCAGGAGCCTTTTCATATCATCGTATTCCAGAACACCTGTCAGATACAGGGTCACGAACTTGTATTCCAGCCCGTAGTAGATAAGGTCATCGGCCCTCAGACCTTTGTCCAAAAGCCGTTTCACCTCTTCGACCATACCTTCTTCCAGCCGGGTATCCAGACGCTGGTCTATCTTCCTGTTCCTCTCCTCGCGGCTGACGAGAGTCCCTATGTAGAAGGTGTTTTTCGGCAGGCTTTCCGTGCGTCTGACAGGGTGTTCCGCCTCGTATACGGCGATTTCTATCGCGCGGATCAGCCTTTTTCTCGTGTCGAAATCAGTGGAATTGTGCAGGCTCTTCAGTGAAGCCAGTTTCCGTATCAGCGTATCGGTATCCTCCTGTTCCAGTTCCGCCCTCAGTACGGGGTCGGCAGGCACGTCCGGCAGCGAATAGCCGCGCGTGGCCGCTTCTATGTAAAGCCCTGAGCCTCCGCACAGTATCGGAATCCGCCCCCTTTTCCTGATATCCGTCCAGACCCTTTCGAAATCCCGCTGATACTCGTAAATATTGTATTTTTCCCCTGCTTCCGCAATGTCGATGAGATGATACGGGATGTCCCGATATTCGTCGATGTCTTTCCCCGTGCCGATATCCATTCCCCTGTACACCTGCCGGGAGTCCGCCGATATGATTTCAGCTTCGGTTCCCGCAGGCAGTCTGCCGTCTGAGGCCATTTCCCGTATGGCCAGGGCCAATCTGACTGCGAAGCCCGTTTTCCCCGATGCCGTAGGCCCGAGGATGCATACAAGGTCGCAACCCCCGTCCAGGTATTGTCTTGCGATGTCTCCGATGTCGATATTTTCAGGCTCGGGGAGTTCCGCCATCGGCGGGACTCCCTTCTCTGGTATGTCTTTTGCTTTCATCCCCGGCTCGTTTCCGGCGGGTCAATGCGGAATCCTACGAAAGCGCATTGTGCCCCGCGCACTTTTTACGGTGCAAAAATACAAAATTGTGAAAAAACATTACCTTTGTAAGGTTTGCCGTTTCCGATTGCCGGTGAAGTCCGGTCAGGAAAGGGTATGGAATGAACTGTTATGCCGAAGGCCAGGAGTAAAGTGGAAATAAAGAACCGGCGGGCGTCTTTCGATTATGAATTCATCGAGACGTATGTCGCCGGAATAGTTCTGACCGGTACCGAGATAAAATCCATCAGGGCCGGAAAGGCTTCTTTGGTGGATGGCTTCTGCTATTTCCACGACGGCGAACTCTATGTGAAGAACATGCATGTGGCGGAATACCACTGGGGCAGCTGGGGCAGACATGACCCGCGCAGGGACAGGAAACTCCTGCTGAAGAAACGTGAACTCGCGAAACTCCAGCGGGCAGTGAAGGAAAAAGGGCTGACCATAGTGGCGGTCAAGTTGTTTGTCGCCGACAACGGTTATGCGAAACTTCTCATAGCGCTTGCCCGGGGAAAGAAAGAGTACGACAAGCGTCAGTCCATAAAGGAAAAGGACCTTCGCCGTGAAATGGAAAGGTATTGATTGAAAAACTTATAGATTATGTCCAGGAAAATTTCTACAGTCGGAATCCTGACTTCAGGAGGCGATGCGCCGGGAATGAATGCAGCCATCAGGGCCGTGACCCGGGCCGCCATATATAACGGATGGAAGGTAAAAGGTATCTACAGAGGCTATGAAGGCCTGATAAACAACGAGATAAAAGACTTTACCACTGAAAGCGTCAGCAGTACCATCCAGAGAGGAGGCACTATTCTCAAGACCGCCCGCTCCGAAGAATTCATGACCGAGGCAGGCAGGGCCAAAGCGTATGAGAATCTCGTGGCCAACGGCATAGACGCCCTGATAGTCATCGGCGGAAACGGGTCTCTGGCAGGAGCCCAGGCATTGGCCCAGGAGCATGACATTACCTGCATCGGGCTGCCGGGTACCATCGACAACGACCTCTACGGTACGGATTCCACTATCGGTTACGATACGGCTCTGAATACCATAGTCGAATGCGTGGACAAAATCAGGGATACGGCGACTTCTCATGACCGGATTTTCTTTATTGAGGTTATGGGCCGTGATGCCGGTTTCCTCGCCCAGAACAGCGCCATTGCAGCCGGCGCGGAGGCTGCGATAATTCCCGAAGACAAGACGGACGTCGACCAGCTGGAGCAGTTTATCAGCAGGGGGGTCCGAAAGAGCAAGAGCAGCAGTATCGTCATCGTTTCCGAGGCTTCGAAAAACGGTGTGGGCGGTGCTATGTATTATGCTGACAGAGTCCGGAAGGAGTATCCGCAGTACGATGTCCGCGTAACGATTCTCGGACATCTCCAGCGCGGCGGAAAGCCGAGCGCGTTTGACCGCATACTTGCCAGCCGTCTCGGCACCGCGAGCATTGAGGCGCTGCTCGAAGGCCAGCGCAATGTGATGATAGGCATTTCGAATGACCAGATAGTGTACGTGCCGTTTTCCAAGGCCATAAAGAAGGACAAACCGATAGACAAGGAGCTCATTACCGTTCTGAACGTCCTCTCGATCTGACGTTGCCGTCCGTGAAGTGCTTCGAGGCGGTGACGCTCGCACAGGAATACAACCCCCTTCCGGGGGTCAACAGTGCTCGCCGTCACCGTCTCTGTGCATCGCCCCTGTTGTCATTTCCGAGGGATTTGCCCCGGTAAAAAAATAAAAAATTTTCACCATTATAATTGGTTGGAAATCATTTCTTTCCTCCCTCTCCCGGAAAATTTTCGGGGGGGGGGGGGATAGAGATGGATGGGCCGGTGTTAATCCATTTCCTTCTCGCGCTTCCTGGTAGATGCGATTATGCTTCTCATTGCCTTCTTGGTGACTATCTGGGTGTCGGTCCTGAAGCCTGCGGAGCCGTGCCGATAGTTTGTAAGGTCGTTCCTCTTGTATGTAGGTATGTATCCTTCACCGTTTACACTCAAGAAGTTCATGTCCCTGAGTGTTCCGAGTATCTCCCGTGTCGTGAAGTGCATGCCGCCCCTGTTCACCTTCTTTTCCAGATACCTGTATATCAGCAGGGCCAGGAAGCAGGTCAGGAAGTGGGCCCTGATGCGGTCGTCCCTCTTGAGATAGACCGGCCTCGCCTCCATGTCGGTCTTGGTTATACGGAAGTCGTTCTCCACTATCCATCTTCCGCTGTTGAGCCTTAT
>CALVBH010000106.1 GCA_944325765.1 uncultured Bacteroidales bacterium | reverse complement strand
CCTCGCCGGCGCCCGCGTCTTCCACCTTGAGCAGGTCGTATACGGTGAAATAGGCATCGAGATATCTGCCGTCGTATGTTATGCTCCAGTCCTCGTATTCTTCTATGGTTCCCAACTGCCTGGCAGTAGTGAATCCGGTTTCCGAGATCTGTCCGTAGACTCTTCCGTCGGCAGTCACGCCTGCCGCAATGGCCCTGTATTCCGTCTTAGGTTCGAGTCCCGAGTAGGTAACCGGCTTGTTGCCCCACTGCAGTGACGATTCCAGTGTGCCGATTGCCTGCATTTCCACTATCTTGAGTGCAACGAGACTTGCTGCAGGTGTCTGCAGGTCTTCAGTGCAGAATGAAAGCCAGGTCGTTTCCGCATTCTGGGCGGAGCAGATAACGGCCGCCATAGCCGAATTGCTTTCCTCTGAAATGATGGATATCTGGAAAACGGCGCTGGTGTCGGGTCCGGAAGACTGACCTTCGTTCTTTTCGCATCCGGAAAAGAACATTGTCAGAGCCGTGAAGGCGCTGACTGTAAGAAATCTGAAAACTTTATTCATATCAAGTTCTGTTTATATTTTGCATTCTCAGAGCCAACCCCCGTTTTCAGAGGCCGGTACGTTTCTGACGATGACAGAAATCTCCCGGGAGATTTCTGTCCCTCCCATCGATTCGCCGCCTCCGAGCTCTTCGCCGCCTCCGACTGCCGTGACAGTCAGT
Organism: uncultured Bacteroidales bacterium; assembly: GCA_944325765.1. Classification (GTDB taxonomy): domain Bacteria; phylum Bacteroidota; class Bacteroidia; order Bacteroidales; family UBA932; genus Cryptobacteroides. Next base: position 16,333 of record CALVBH010000106.1, on the reverse strand, counting down.
TTGGCTGCGCCCGCAAGCAGCGGATAGATTTCGAGTTTGCCGTTTCTCACGGCCGGGTCGGCAAGCAGCCCGAGCGCTTCCTTGTCAGCCTTGTCGATTTTCACTCCGGTATAGGTCAGGCGTTCTGCCCCTTCTCCGAAAAAGTCTTCCAGCGGAATCTGCCGGAGTCCTCCGGCCTGGACCGTAGCGAATGGTGTCCCTTCTATGTTCATAAGGAGTTTCCAGGCGTCTATGCTTCCGGTGCCCATCCCGCCGCGGTATTTGTTAAGGTCCGCGAATCCGAAGGACGCCGTGCCGGTGCCGTCCGGCAGGGTAGTGTACCTCGTCCCCCGGCAGTACCGGTCTATGTCGTTGACGGATGACAGAAGTATCGAGATGAATTCATCCCGGGAGAACTTCTTCTCGAGCTTCTTCATATACGAGAGACCTAATGCGGCCACTCCGGCGATGTGCGGGCAGGCCATGGAGGTCCCGTGCATGTATCCGTAGTCTTTCGCGGATTTTTCACCCGTAGGCTCTCCGAATTCGTTGAAAAGCGGCAGAGATTCGGTAGGCATGGTGGAAAGTATGCCGGCAGCCCTGTTTGCCGCGCCTTCCGAGTAGTCCTCCCCGCCCGGTGCGGCGATATTGCAGCCGGGACCGTAATTCGTGTAGTATGCCGGCCTGTTGTCTATGGCGAAGGCAGTCACGGAAATGCAGTCGTGATAGGCTCCGGGATAGGCGGACTCGCCGAGAGCGTCGTTTCCGGAAGCGAACACGATGATTCCTCCGTCCATCAGGTCGTTGGAAGTGGAGACGTATGCCGTTATGGCATTGGCTGTAAGCGGATTCGTGCTTCTGCCCGGTATGATGAAGTCGTTGTCGGACCGGAGGTAGCCTATGTCGTATCCCCAGGAGCAGTTTATGACGTGGGCTCCATGGTTCATGGCATAGTTTATACCTCTCGCCGATGACAGGTCCGTAGCCCCTTCTTCATCCATAATCTGGACACTCATGATTCTGACCCCGTCATTGTGTCCCGTTCCTCCGGCAATCCCGCAGACTCCCGTCCCGTTGTTGTTCACGGCTGCGATAGTACCGGCAATGTGCGTGGCGTGGCCCACGTTGCCTTCCATATCCCATTCGAGATTGTCGGAGTCTTCGACGGCATTGTATCCGAATTTCCCGTTCTCGTCCGTCCACATATTGGCGCGGAGGTCCGGATGTTCGCCCTGAACGGCTTCATCGAGGACTGCGACTATTATGTCCGGATCTCCGGCCGTCAGTTTCCAGGCATCCCTGATACCGATATCCGCCCCGGCCTTTGCCGAGGAGGCGATGGCGAGGTCCCCTTCGTTTATGTAGTTCCACTGGTCCGGAAGCATTTCGTCATTGAAGACAGCTGCCTCGGCGGCTGTCCCGGCGGCACGCAGGGGAACGTATTGTCTAGAAATCCCGTCGGAAGCCCTTTTTATGCGGGTATTGTACTGGATACACTCCACGGCTGAGGAGCCGGCCAGCGTTCTGGCCGCTGTTTCCACATCGGTGCTTTCGGGGAAACGCACCACATACCATTTGTCGAGCCCGAATTTTTCGGCATTGGCTTCCTGGTCCGGGGTGGCGCTTTCGAATACACGCTCGAACGATGTGACGCCGAGTCTGTCGAACAGGCTGTCAGGAGCGGCCGCACCATCTTCTATCCTGAGAATCAGTACGCCGGGAACGGCCGACGTCTTGCTGTTCACTATTTTCCTGCTTTCCGGCGTCTGTGCCCCGTCCTTGAACCCGAGACGGTCTTCAGAACAGCCCTGCAGCAGCAGAAAGGCGGCCGGAATGGCGAGAATAAGCCTTTTGCCTCTCATTGGCAGATGATTTATGGAATTTTTCTTCATGACTTTCCTATTTGTCCAGTGTGAACGTATCTTCCGAATATCCGAAACCGGCATATTCTCCGGCACTCGGTATGGCGTACCAGAAGTTGAAGGTGAATGTCTTGTCCGACGGGTCGTAGGCGGCCTCTTCCGGCTGGGCGTAGGCTGCATAGACGGATCCTGACATACTGTCGGTAATCTGTTCGATATAGAACATGTCATCCTCTTCGAATGTCACTTCTTCGCTTTCGCCGTCCCAGGCGAATATGATGTCACCGGAGTTCCTTCCCCAGGGGGATACGATGCGGTATTTGTCCAGTATTTCGGAATATTCCAGTGAGACCTTGTTCGAACTCATAGCCAGAAGTTCGCTGTGGAAGGTCCCGGAATTCACTTTCTCGTAATCTTCCCTGATGACGGAGAATGTTACCGATGTCTCGTTCAGCCCGTAGTACGGGGCATATTCGGGAGCGGGAATGCTGATGGTAAAGGCATATTCCTTCTGGATTTCCAGGAGGGAAACTACCCTTACCGTGATTTTTGCCGACTTTTCCCCCATGGTGAATACCAGAGGGGTGACCTGGATGATGTTTTCCGGTCCCGAGATTTCGAGAGGTATCACGAAACTTTCCGAGGTGTCGTATCTGCTGACGGTGAAGGATAATTCTATGTCTTCCGTCTGGTCGAAGGCATATTCCGCGGACTGGCCTCCGTCAAAATAAACGTCGGGACAGTCCTCCAGGTCCTCCGGACCGGGTTCGTAACCGCTTCTCGAGCAGGACAGAAGGGAAAGGCCGGCGATGACGGCGCCCAATGTCAAAATTATGTTTTTCATTCTCATTCCTTATTTTTCTACTACAAGTACTCCGGACGGGTCCGGGTTGTTGGTGGCCTGGGTAATCCCGTTGTTGGACTGCATTTCGCCTACCGACGATATCGTGATGTTCCACTGAGGAGAGCGGTGAGGCGTGTTGAACTGCCATACGGAAGGATGGTTGCTGTCGGTGTACTTGCGTGTGATACCTTTGTCCAGACGCTTGTAATCATAGAAGAGGATACCTTCTCCCCAGAATTCGATTCGTTTCTGCAGGAACATCTCGTCTATGAAGGTATCCAGGTCCGCAGCAGCCGGCGTACAGTCGTACGACCCGTCAGTAATCCTGTATTCCATAAAGGCGTTCAGCAGATTCGCAGCTTCGGGCAGGTCGTAGTGCGATACGGCTTCCATTTCGATGAAATACATTTCCTCCACCCTCATCAGGGGATGGTCTGCCGGGCCTCCTGTCACGAAGTCGTTCATTTCGCCCATCATAGGCCTGAATTTCAGGCTTACATAGCCGGCAGCAGGATATATGTAGCCTCCCTGGTCGAGGTCTCCGTTGATGAACAGTTCCCTGTCGCTTTCTCCTCCGGCCAGACGGTAGTCGATTTCACTGCCGCCCCCGATTTCGCTCCAGTCCGGATCTATCCACGACAGCCTTCTGAAATCGCCGGTGTTTATCCTGTCGTAAAGTCTCTTGCTTATGCCCGGCTGGGAAGTAGGGGCATAACCCCAGAAGGATTCTACAGACATGTGCGCATTGAACTGGATGAGGTTTATGATCTGTTCCGAACTAACCTTCAGTCCCCATATCCAGGCATTGTTCGAAGACCCGCTGTTGAATCCTGTGGAAGGGTCCGTCCACTGGGATTCCGTCAGTGGCGTGCGCCCGCTTTCCGTTATGGCGAGCCGGGCATATTCGGCGGCCTTTTCGAAGGCTGTGCGGTCTCCGCCTTCCACCCAGTATCCCTTTTCGAGCCAGGCCCTCGCATACATTCCGTAGACCGCCGCCAACGTCGGTTTCGAATAATCGTAATTCGTCCCTTCAAGATATTTCCCGGCCTTTTCCAGATCGCTGAAAATGAATTCGTAGAGTTCCTCTCGGGGAACCCTCGGATTGTTCATCGATTCTTCTTCCGTGGTGCTTTCGTCTACTATCGGGACCGTCAGGCCGAGAATGCTCTCAGGCACCTCATATCCGTCTACGCCGATGACTTCCTTCGCTTCGTAAAGTCTGGCCAGGTCGAGGTAGCACATGGCCCTGTATGCGTAGGCTTGTCCGAGATACCCCGGAATCTGTTCGCTCTCTGCGGTTTCGGGGTCGATGGATGCTATGATCTGATTCGCCTGTTTTATCCAGGAATAGTAGCAGTCCCAGAAATATGCTATAGGCCATTCGTCATCTCCCTGTCCCTGATTGTAGAGGTACATATAGAACTGGAAGGAATACATGTCTCCGATGACGGCGAGGTCTTCGAGCATCGACTCTGTCATTACATGAATGGCCGGTATGCCGAAATCGATGTGTACGCCGTAGTTCGAATAGTATCCTCCCGTGTCGTATTTCATCATGGATGCCGGAATGCCGTTTACAAGTCCTTCCAGAGCCAGGTCGGACCCGACTACCTGGTCCTCTCTCTGAGTCCCTCCCATCGGGTAGGTTTCATGGATGCAGCCCGACAGCAGAAGGGCTGCAGGCAGCAGCAGTTTGACTATGTTATTCTTCATGATTCTCATTAGAATGTAATGTTGATGCCTCCGGTAAGCGTCCTTACAGGGGAGTTGACATAGCTGTTCGTAGCTCCGGAAAAACTGTATCTCGGATCGAGCCCGCGCCGGTACGACCAGTATATGATGTTGTCGCAGGATACATAGACTCTGATGCGGCTTACGAAAAATTTTCTGGTGAGGTGCTCCGGAAGGGTATAGCCTATCTGGGCATTCTGGAAGTTCAGATAACTCGCCGGAACGAGGAATCTGTCTGACGAGGCTGCCGTATACTGGTCTCCGTACTGCCAGCGAGGAAAGTCTGCATCGGGATTTTCCGGTGTCCAGGACTTCTCGATGACATCCCTGTGGTAGTTCCCGCCCGTGGATGTGGCGATAGGGGGAGACACGAGTGCTGCATATCCGGAATCATAGACCAGACCCCCTATGGAGTAGGAGAATGATGCGGATACGTCGAAGCCGTAGAAATTCAGGCTTGTTCCGAAGCCTCCGTACAGTTTCGGGGTAGGGTCTTCGCACAGATAGTCCGTGGCTTCGGAATACGAATCCGTGACAGTTCTCCTGATGACATTTCCCTGGTCATCGAGTTCATCCTTGTACCACAGGGATTCTCCTGTATTCCTGTCCACTCCGGCGTATGACGGCATCAGATAGGTAAAGAGCGGCAGCCCTTCCCCGTAGTAATACGAACCGCTTCTGTATCCGTCGTACCCTTCTATGTTCCTGTTCTTGTTTTCTTCCGGAATATAGATGATTTTGTTGTCGTAATGCGTGAAATTCAGGTAGGCGTCCCATCTGAATTTCCGTGTTTTCATGAGCACTCCGTTCAGGGACACTTCCACTCCGGAGTTCCTCATATCGCCGACATTGTCATAATATCCCGAATATCCGAGAGAGGCCGGGGTGTAGAAGAAGGAAAGCATGTCGGAAGTCAGTCTGTAGAAATATTCGGCACTTCCCGAAATCCTTCCGCCCAGCAGGTCGAAATCCACTCCGGTATTTATGTTCGTATTCGTCTCCCAGGTTATCTTTTCATTTCCCTTGGTCCTGAAAATGACCGAGACATCCCCGGCTCCGCTTTCTATCTGATATGTGTCGAGGTAACGGTAGTTTCCGATATTGTCGTTGCCCTGGGAGCCGACGGAGAATTTCAGCTTGAGCATATCTATCCAGCTCACGTCGAACCAGCGCTCCCTGTCTATCAGCCAGCCGGCTCCGAGGGACCAGAAACTGCCCCACCTGTGTTTCGGATGGAAACGCGACGATGCGTCGAGCCTGTACGAGGCGCTGAGGAAAATCTTTTCGTCGAGGTCATACTGCGCACGGAGGAAGTAGCCTTCGTTGTTGTAGCTGTCCCGGGAGGAGCTTGCGGCCTTGCTGTCGGTCACGGCCCCGTTCAGTTCCAGATTCCCTAAGGAAAACATGTTCGACTTGCTCGCACCGAGGTCGGCATAGTTTTCCTCGTATGATTCGTGTCCGAGGAGAACCGACAGGCGGTGGATGCCTCCGAATGTCCTGTCATAACTGAGCAGCTGCTGCATGTTGAAATAGTAATCCCTGCCATGGCTTTTGCTCAGGATACCTCCCATGGACGCATACTGGCCGTAATAAGGGTTTTCCATGGAAGTGGACCGGGTCTCGTCGATACCCATCCCGACATTGAACGTGAACTTGAAGTATTTCAGAAAGTCTATGTCGACGAATGCCGTGCCGTTCAGTGCATTGCCTTCGCTGTTGTTTACATTCAGCGTAAGCACCTGCAGCGGGTTGGCATTGGACATCACCGGCCTTTCCATGCCTCCGTTTGCGCCGGAGCCGTAGTCGTACCTTTTATAGCCGTGCTCGTCAGTCATAATCCTGCCGTTCCCGTCGCGCATGTAGACAGGGTAGATCGGGCCGATGGACGAGGCGAATGCGAAGACGTTGCCGGTACTCGAGGACGAGCCTTCGTCCGCATTGCCGTTGTTCCAGTTGAATTTGGTGTATGCGGCGTTCACGCCGAACTTCATCCACTTCTTGACCTGGTAGTCTACCTTGATTCTCGCCGTATACCGGTCCATATCGGAGCCGTTGATGATACCCTTGTTGTTCAGGTATCCGAAAGAGGCGAATATGGATGCCTTGCCCGTGGAGCCGGAAATGCTGACATTGTATTCCTGCCTGAGCGAGTTCCGGTATGTTTCATCCACCCAGTTGTCCGGAGTCAGCCAGTATTCGGTGCCGTTGTAAAGGACTTTCCGTCCGAGGGTGGCATGCGGATTCACTTTTCCGTTGGTGCCTATGAATGCCTCTCCGTCGGGAACCGTGAATACCTGATATCCCAGGCCGCCGTTTCTCGGAGAACCGGCAACGAAATTGTTCGCCGTCAGATGCGCTTCCGAAGCTGACATCCCCTGACCGTAACGGTAATAATTGTACAGGGCGGCGTAGTGCGTCTCATAGTATTGCGCCGGATCCGTAATATAGTCGTATTCCTTCAGGGCCTTCGAATTCCATCCCCATTTGGCGTCGAGGGTAATGACAGCGTCTCCCGCCCTGGCTTTCTTCGTGGTGATCATTATGACACCGTTGGCGCCGCGGGCGCCGTACAACGCGTTGGAAGCTGCGTCTTTCAGCACTGTCATCGACTCTATGTCGCTGGGGTTGATGTTGTTCATGTCCCCGGAATAGGGAACGCCGTCGACTACGTACAGTGGGGATGTGCCTGCATTTATGGAGCTTATGCCTCGTATCAGGATGGTAGGGGACGAGCCGAGCGAGCCCGAGGATGTCGTCATCTGGACTCCGGCGACCATGCCTTCGAGCGCTCTGGTGACATCCGAACTCTGGACTTTGAGAATGTCGTCCGATTTGACTACGGCGGCAGAACCGGTAAAGGACTCTTTAGTGGATGTGCCGAATGCCACGACTATGGTTTCGTCGAGCATTTCCATATCCGGTTCCAGTGAGACGTCCGTGACCGCGCCGGCCTTTACCCTGATTTCGGATGTGATGTATCCGATGGAAGAGAAAATCAGAACCGTGTCTCCGGGTACGGTGAGAGAATATATTCCGTCAGTGTCGGAATTCCCCCCCCGGTGGTTCCTTTGATCTGTATGGAAACGAAAGGAACAGGCTCGCCTGTCGAAGAGTCCGTTACAGTTCCCGTTACAGTTCCCTCCTGTCCGAACAGCGCCGCAGGTATGAATACCGATGCCGCCGCGAGGAGGTAGAAGATTTTGTTCATCTGATGACTGAAATAAAAATTTTAGGCTTTAACGTTCAAAAGAGAAATGCCGGGAAACGGGTTCCCTGCCCTTCTCCTGGGGATTGAAGCGGACAAAAGTAGAAATTTTCGAGACAAAGTGCAATATTTTACCGACATTTTTTGTGAGATGAATAAGGTGCCGGTTATAGAATAATGTGTCGGTTATAAAAGAAAATGAAAGACGCAGGTTATATAATAAAGACTCCTGCCTCCGCTGATTATGAATCAGGGACGAGGCAGGAGCCTTTAATGCGGATGATGCGGTTAAGACAGTATTTGTCCTTGCCTATGCAGGTTTTACATCTTGTACAATTTCAATTTGAGTTGAGACATGATACCCGTTCCAAGTATAATATACGGTCATAGTAGCAGTCCGTTCTGTGTTTTCGTTATTATCGGTAACGGAAAATGTAAGTCCTGTGCCTGAATAGTTTTCCTTAATGTTGGAAATCCATTCGGCATCGCAGGAACCGGATAGAACGCCTTCAAGCCCGTCGGCATTCGTGATACTTACGAATACCATCCCCCAATCAGTAGCGGTGCCGTCGACATGTACTTTCCCGTCCTCACTCAGGTCGGTTATAGTGATTTCAGGAAGTGGAAGTGCGTCCTGGACGATTTCGACATCTTTGCTTACCTGACCTCCGTCCCAGGAATAGGTGAGGGTGATGGTCGCAGACCTTTCACTGCCTTCGTAGTTGTCGGTAACGTTAAACAGTACGCCGGCATCCTTTTTATACATCGATCTGATGTTGGTTATCCAGCCGGCATCGCTAATTCCCGTCACGATACCATCAAGCCCTTCGGCATTGGTAATGCTCACAGAAACTGAAGCATATTCGGTCGCCTCTCCCGCGACATGAATTTTTCCGTCGTCACCGAGACCGGTCACTTCGATTTCAGGCAGTACGGACGGTATGACATCCTGGACGATTTCCACTTCGGCGGATACCTGATGCTCTCCCCAACTGTAGTAAAGGGTTATGGTCGCGGTCCTTTCTCTTCCTTCGTTGTTGTCCGAAACGGCAAACAGGATACCGGCATCCTTTGTGTTCATCGATCTGATGTTTGAAATCCATCCTGCATCGCTTGTGCCGGTGACAGCACCGTCGAGACCCTCTGCATTGGCAACTTCCACAAAAACCATAGCATATTCGGTCGCCTGTCCCTGGACATGCACTTTCCCGTCCTCACCCTGATTTGTCACTTCAATGACCGGAAGAGGCTTTGTGTCCTGAACGATTTCCACCGGAGCCGAGACTTTGCCTCCGTCCCAGGAATAGTTTACGATTATGGTCGCAGTCCTTTCGCTGCCTTCGTAGTTGTCGGTGACAGTAAATACGAGGCCGTTGCTGGCATCGGCCATCGGTCTTATATCCGAAATCCATCCGGCTCCGGTTTCTCCGGACAGGGAACCTTCAAGGCCTTCGGCATTTTTGACACTCACGAAGATCATACCCCACTCCGTGGCATTGCCCTCGAGATGCACTTTCCCGTCCTCGCCAAGGTCGGTAATCTCGATGACGGGAAGCGGTACGTCTGCGGCAGCCTGCGAGACTTCCAGATCATCGGAAACAGTCATCCCGTCACCGTAACTGTATGTAACTTTGATGGTGGCGGTCCTGCCGGCTTCCGTATTTTCATTTTCACTTATACTGAAAGTTATCGTTCCTTCCGTCTGTCCTTCGTCGAATGTAATCCAGTCCGAATCCGCGCCATCAGGATAAACCGCCTCAAAACTGATCGCCCCCCCCTCTACGGGATTTTCGAGACTGTATCCGATGGAATAGTCGCCGCCTCCTGCCGCATCGGCAGTCACAGGCCCATCGGTAGTAATTGTCAGTACCGGATCAGGCATCTCCGGTCCCTCTTCCCCGGTACATCCCGGGAAGGTGAAAACGGCTGTGGCCAACATCAGTGCCATAGCCGGAAAAAAGCAATGTTTTTTCATCTTGGTATACATTTTTATTGAAACTTGATTTGTCAATTCCCAAATTTGTTTCCGCCCCCGGATTCCCCGAATCCGCAATGTCCCGGAAACATCTTGTAAAGTTACATATTTTTTCCTTTGGTTATTAATCGCAATAAATGGGGATTTTATCCATTGCTCCGTTTTTTTTCGTAAATTGCCGGGAATTTCGAAGAAATCCTTAACGGCTGTCCGACGAATTCCTTGGCGGCGGGCAGCATAAATTCGTCGGACAGGCGTTGATACTATGATAATTGTTGTAGAAAGCGGAGCATCGAAGACAGACTGGGTGGCCGGACAGTTGAAATTCCGGACGAAAGGGATAAACTTTTCGGTGTTGCAGCCTGAAAATATACGGAACGTTGTGGCCGGGGCGGCCGGGGAAATATCGGGGCGGACCGGACGTATTCCGCCCGGAGCGGAGGAAAGTGCCGGCATTGCGGCGGAGCCGGGAGAAATCTGGTTCTACGGCGCCGGATTAGTCTCCGAAGATCAGGTCTCGGTGATGTCCGGCATCCTGCAGGAGTTTTTTCCGGGATATTCCGTGAACTGCGCTTCGGATCTGCTTGCGGCAGCCAGGGCGTTGTGGGGAGACAGCCCCGGCATTGTCGCCATACTCGGAACAGGTTCCAACAGCTGCCGTTACAACGGAAGGGCCATAACCGGAAACGTCAGGCCCGGAGGCTTCATCCTCGGCGATGAAGGAGGGGGTGCCGTTCTGGGCAAACGCTTCATTTCCGACTACATAAAGGATATCGTACCGGAAGGGGTGGCTGCCAGATTCCGGGAAAGATACGGCCTGAAATATCACGATATAGTCAATGCCGTGTACAAGGGACAGAATCCGGCCGGCTTTCTCGCATCGTTCGCACCTTTCGTCATAGAGAATGCGGAGACCGACGGCTATTGCGCCTCGATGGTAAGGGAAAACCTGAGGGATTTCGTCTCGAGGGCATTGCTTCCGTACAGGAAGGAAGAAGAAGTCCTGAAAGTCGGGGTGGCCGGTTCGATGGGTATCGCCTGCATGAACGTCCTGGAGTCCGTAGGGGCTGAATACGGGATAGAGTTCTGCAAATTCGTCGCTTCGCCGATAGACGGTCTTGTCGAATATCATTCGGAGCGGAGGAAATCCTCGTGAAATATTCTATTTTTGCAGCCTCAATTATATGGAGGATAAGGAATGTATGATGAAAAATACCCCTCGATACTGCTGCAGAATGCAGTCGAAGCCATCGGCTCCCTGCCTGGAGTAGGACGGAGGAGCGCCCTGAAACTGGCTCTGTATCTGCTGAGACAGCCGGAGGAAAATGTCCGCCACTTCACTTCGTCCATAGACAGGCTGCGCAGCGACGTGAAATACTGTTCGGTCTGCAGGATGATTTCCGACGGAGACGTCTGCGGCATCTGTTCGGACGAAAAAAGGGACCGCAAGACCATCTGCGTGGTGGAAAGCGTCCGTGATGTGATGAATATAGAAAAAACGAGGCAGTACACGGGAGTATATCACGTGCTCGGCGGCATCATCTCGCCGATAGACGGGACAGGCCCTTCCGACCTGACCATCGACGAACTTGCCGGCAGGGTCTCGGCCCTCGTTTCAGAATACCCTCCAGAAGAAGTGGAAGTGATATTCGCTCTGAGCGGGGAAGTGGAGGGGGAGACGACAGCCTTCTACATTTACAGAAAGATAGCGCCTTTCGGCATAAAGGTATCCACCCTCGCCAGAGGTCTGGGCTACGGAGCCGACATAGACTATGCGGATGAGTTGACGCTGGGGCGTTCGATAATGAACAGACAGATTTTCAAACCGTAGGACTATGACTCTGATGGAAATGTTCCTTCTGTCGCTGTCTCTCAGCGCGGATTCATTCGTCGTATCGATGAGCGGCAGCGTCACCCTCGGCAGGGTCGGACCCGGCCGGACTTTTTCCACAGGGGCCCTGTTCGGCGCCGTGCAGGCTCTCTGCCTGTTCGTCGGATGGGTGTCGGGATATTCCGTAGTCTCCTACATTGCCGCTGCAGCTCCTTATATAGCGCTGGTCATACTTTCTTATATAGGTATCTCGATGTTCGTTTCTGGAGTCCGCGGACGGGAGGATTCCGTGAACCTGTGCGGGATGAAAAGCCTGGTTCTCGCTGCCGTCGCGACGAGTGTGGATGCGATAGCCGTCGGGGTGTCTCTGGCTATGGCCGAGATGATTCCCGGCGATGCGATAACCGTGACCATGATGACCTTTGCAGTGACCGTGGCGGCTTCATCGGCAGGCATACTCATCGGGTCCGCGTCCGGTCTGAAGTTCGGGAACATCGCCAGAATGGCAGGCGGACTTGTACTGGTATTCATCGGGCTGCGTCCGTTCATCTTATGACACATATTATTTGTCGCAAGAATAAAAAAACTTATCTTTGCAGACTGTCCTGGCGGTGCGAGGCCATCGAACTTTCGTTATGATAGAGATTTTCTACAAAAAGGACGGTCAGATGGAAATGTCCCAGTCGGCGGACATTCTGACAAATCTGACTCCGGAAATGGTCGTGTGGATAGACCTGTTCGCCCCTTCGGGAAACGAGAAGCGGGCGGCGGAAGCGTTCGTCGGCACCACCATCCAGAGCCGCGCACAGGCCGAGGAAATCGAAAGTTCGTCCCGCTTCTCCGAAACCGACACTGCCATTTTCGCCAACACGAACTTTCTGATACCGGGACCTGAGGAGTATTCCATGGAAACGGTTTCCTTTATCCTTACGGACAATGTCCTCGTGACCCTCAGGGAATGTCCCCTGCGCAGTTTCACCGACCTGCAGCGCCGTCTTCAGGCTTTCCCGAAGTTCTATCCGTCGGGCTATATCGTGTTCGTGAGCATACTGGAGCAGAGAATCGACCTCGATGCCGATATGATTGAGCTGATGTCCAAGGAAATAGAGCAGTTCAACCGCAAGGTCAGTCTGGGCGAGGACATAAACGAGGAGTTCCTTCTCGACATAAACCAGCTCCAGGAGAATACCATGCTCGTAAGGGAAAACATAGTGGACAAGCAGCGGGTCATTTCCAGCCTCCTGAAAAGCAACAAATACCCGCATTCCCTCCAGCCGAAGCTCAATGTCCTGCTGAAGGACATTTCATCGCTCATAAACCACACCAATTTCGGTTTCGAGCGTCTGGAATATCTGCAGAATACCGTTATCGGTCTTATCAATCTGGACCAGAACAAGATAATGAAGGTGTTCACACTGGTTTCCCTGCTTCTGATGCCTCCTACCCTGATTACCGGGTTTTACGGAATGAACGTGAAACTGCCGATAACCGGAACAGGCTGGGATTTCGCCATAGTGCTCGCCCTGATGGTCCTCTCATTTTCCATTATCCTCCTGATTTTCAAGCGCAGGAAGATGTTGTAGATTTATTTTGAAAATCCGGAAATTATGCATATTTTTGCCCGCCTTTTGACCGGAGATCCGGTCGGGCACAGAGATAATGTTTAACCCGCTAATTTGTTTTTACTAATCATTATGGAAGAAAACAAAACAGTAACGGCAGAGGAGACCCCGGTTCAGGTTGAGGCTACGCAGGCCGAAACCGCAGTCGAGGCCCCTGTCATCGAGGAACCCAAGAAGGTTTCGAACGCATCCGTAAATCCGGAGGATTTCGACTGGGATGCATTCGAAGGCACTGACGTAAGCGCCGAAGACAAGAAGAAAATCGAGGAAATGTACGACCAGACCCTTTCCAAGGTCATCGAAAACGAGGTGGTGGAAGGCGTCGTTACATCCATCAGCAAGAGGGAAGTGGTCGTAAACATCGGATACAAGAGCGAAGGTGTCATCATGGCTCCGGAGTTCCGCTATAATCCGGATCTTAAGGTCGGCGACAAGGTGGAAGTGTTCGTGGAGACCGCGGAAGACAAGAAAGGCCAGCTCGTCCTTTCGCACAAGAAAGCCCGCGCACTCCGTTCTTGGGATATGGTAAACGCCGCTTACAACGCAGGCGAAGTCGTAAAAGGTTATGTCAAGACCCGCACGAAAGGCGGTATGATCGTGGATATCTTCGGTATCGAAGCATTCCTCCCTGGTTCGCAGATCGACGTGAAACCTATCAGGGACTACGATCAGTATGTCGACACCAATATGGATTTCAAGATCGTCAAGATCAATCAGGAATTCAGGAATGTGGTGGTTTCCCACAAGGCTCTCATCGAAGCCGAACTCGAGCAGCAGAAGATGCAGATTATCGGCAAGCTCGAAAAAGGCCAGGTTCTCGAAGGAACGGTCAAGAATATCACAGGCTACGGAGTATTCGTGGATCTCGGCGGTGTGGACGGACTCATCCACATTACAGATCTGTCCTGGGGCAGAATCAACCATCCTGAGGAAGTCGTTCATCTCGACCAGAAGATCAACGTCGTTATCCTCGACTTCGACGAGGCCAAGAAGAGAATCGCCCTCGGCCTCAAACAGCTCACTCCGCATCCTTGGTCGGCTCTCGACCCGAACCTCAAGGTGGGTGACAAGGTAAAGGGCAAGGTTGTCCTTATCGCTGACTATGGCGCATTCGTGGAAATCGAACCTGGCGTAGAGGGTCTTATCCATGTATCTGAAATGTCTTGGTCTCCGAGACTCCGTATCGCCCAGGACTTCCTGAAGGTAGGCGACGAAGTGGAGGCCCAGATCCTTACTCTCGACAGGGAGGAAAAGAAGATGTCCCTCGGTCTCAAGCAGCTTGTGCCTAATCCATGGGAGAATATCCGCGAGAAATATCCTGTAGGTTCAAGACACACCGCCATCGTACGCAATGTCACGAACTTCGGCGTATTTGCCGAACTGGAGGAAGGCATCGAAGGCCTCGTGCATATCAGCGACCTTTCGTGGGCCAAGATCAAGCATCCTTCAGAACTCGTACAGCCTGGAGACAAGATCGAAGTGGTGATTCTCGACTTCGACGAGGAAAATCACAAGCTCAGCCTCGGACACAAGCAGCTTCTGCCTAATCCGTGGGAGGATATCGAGTCTGAATACCCTGTAGGTTCCGTACATACGCTCAAAATCGATACGGTCAACGAGAAAGGTGCAGTAGTGGCCCTCGGCGATGATATCGAAGGCTTCTGCCCTGCAAGAGAGCTTGTAAAGGAAGACGGCACGCAGCCGGCTGCAGGTGACGAACTCGCATTCAAGGTTACCGATCTGAAGCGCAGCGCCAAGAGAGTGGGTCTGTCTCATCTGAAGACTTACACCGAATCCAAGTCGGAAAAAGTTTCCTCAGAGTCTGACAGCACGAAGAAGGCCGTGAAGAAGATCAACTCAAATATCGAGAAAACTACTCTCGGTGACATTTCAGAGCTTGCCGCTCTCAAGTCAAAACTTGAAAAGGGCGAGTAATCTCTCCTGAAATGAACTTCACTCTGAATATTCTGGGCACGGCTTCGGCCTTGCCCACGGTAAACAGATATCCAAGCGCCCAAGTATTAGATGTACGGGGGCGCTTGTTTTTGATTGACTGCGGTGAAGGCGTCCAGATGCAGATACGTCGCTCCAGACTTTCGCTTCTGAAACTGGATACTGTCTTCATCACGCATCTGCATGGCGACCATACCTTCGGCATATTCGGGCTCCTGTCGACCATGAGCATGCTCGGCCGCAAGACACCTTTCCATATCTATGCCCCTGAGGCCTTCGGGCCGATTCTCGGAAATTTCCTTTCGTCCTTCGGCGAGGGATTCAATTTCGAGCCGGTGCATCACACCGTGAAAACCTCCGGGCCGGAGATGATATTCGAAACCCGTACCGTGGAGGTCCTGGCATTCCCTCTCCGTCACAGAATCGAGACATACGGCTATCTCTTCCGCGAGAAAATGCCGATGAGGAATGTGCGCAAGGAGGCCATATGGCAGTACGGGCTTACTCTTGCCGAAATAGCGGCCCTGAAAAGGGGTGAGGATGTCGTCCGTACTCCGGACAGTGCGGAGATACTGAAAAGCGCAGATCTTACCTACCTGCCGTATGAACCGAGAAGTTTCGCCTACTGCAGCGATACGGCTCCGTTTCCGGAACTTGCGTCCTGGATTTCGGGCGTCGACCTTCTTTATCATGAAGCCACCTTCCCTGAGGAGTACGGGCACATAGCCAGGGCTACATTCCATTCCACGACCCTACAGGCCGCTGGTTGTGCATTGGAGGCAGGTGTGAAGAAACTGGTCATAGGGCATTATTCATCGAGGTTTCCGGACGTGAATTTTTATCTGGACGAGGTCAGGAGCATTTTTCCGGATGCCGTTCTGGGCCGGGAGGGTATGAAAATAGACGTGCCTCTCGTGAGACCGGGGCGGTGACGGGTGCGGTTAGCGAAACTTTGACTATATTTGTCTTTGATAACAGAAGGCGGAATGAAATATTTCAGGAGTTTATTTGTGGCGGGGGCGGTCCTTGCCGTTGTCGCCTGCGGTCCTGCGGCGAGAACTTTGTCTTCAGACAGGGGCGGGACTTTTTCCGGTGGTGACAGTCCGCAGGAACAATACATTGCCAGATATGCGGAAACGGCTGTCTCCGAGAGGAAGCGTTCGGGCGTGCCTGCCAGCATTACCCTGGCTCAGGGAATGCTCGAATCCGGGAACGGCAGATCCGAACTTGCCGTGAAGGGCAACAACCATTTCGGAATCAAATGCCACGACTGGACAGGCCGGAAAATATACTTCGACGATGACCGGAAAGGGGAGTGTTTCCGGAAATAC
>CALVBH010000105.1 GCA_944325765.1 uncultured Bacteroidales bacterium | reverse complement strand
AAAAAGTATTTCCGTCTCAAACCGGGAGGGGAGGTGCGTCTCAAATACACTTACATAGTGAAATGCGAGGAAGTGGTGAAGGATGCCGACGGCAATATCACCGAAATCAGATGTACTTACGATCCTGCATCAAGACCGGGGGCGGGAGAGTGGCGTTCGGTTAAAGGCACTATCCACTGGGTGTCCGAAGCGCATTGCCGGAAAGTGGAGCTCAGGATATATGACAAGCTTTTCACTGAGGCCCAGATGGGATCCATACCGGAAGGGAAAGACTATAAGGATTATCTGAATCCAGATTCTCTGATTGTGGCGGAGGGTTTTGCGGAGCCTGCTCTTCTTGAGGACAATTCGGGCATAGCGGTACAGTTCGAACGCACCGGTTATTTCTTCAAGGATCCGGATTCCACTCCGGACCGGTTCGTGTTCAACAAGACCACTGCCCTGAAGGATTCCTTCAAGTTCTGATTTAAGGCTTTCCCCTTTTTTGAATAAAAGAGGGTGACTTGCTATAACGTTCAACCGGATTTGCAATCCGGTTGTTTGTTTATATTCCGGCAGATTGCAAATCTGCCGGAACAAAAGATTAAAGATATTCGAGCACTGTCTCCATCCTGGTTCCGCGTGAACCTTTGATGAGGACGGTGTTTCCTTTTACGGGATGGTCCTTGAGATATCCGGCCAGGTCTTTCGATGTCAGGAAGAAGCCGGTTTCATGTCCGTTTCCGTCTTTCAGGACGACAGAGGAACATACGGGAAGCTCTCCGGGTGCGGATGGCATGTCAGGAATCCTTTCGTCAGACTCTGATGCGGCCTTCCAAAATTCTTCTCCTACGAAAAACGCCTTCTCGATATCGGCTGAAGCCGCTGTCCTTGACAATATCTTCCTGTGTTCGGCCGCTGAATCCTCTCCCAGTTCGAGCATGTTTCCGAGCATTACTGTCTTGTGCCCTGCCTGTATTTTCCCGAAGTTGTCGAGTGCGGCCTCCATACTGGTAGGATTGGCGTTGTATGCATCGGTTATCAGGATGTTGTTTTCAGTTCTGAGCAGCTGCGACCTGTTGTTTGTCGGCACATAGGCTTCTATGGCCCTGGCGGCATCCTCATGGCTTATCCCGAAATATTGTCCGACAGCCAGCGCCGCCATTACGTTGTCTGCATTGTAGCTGCCTATCAGCCGTGTGTCTATTTGCAGGTTTTCCTCTTTCAGCAATATCCTGAGGTACGGATGGCTTTCATCACATGCCAGGATTTCGGCTCCCTGGTATTCTTTCCCGTACGGGATTGTCTGCAGGTCCGGACGTTCCGCCGCCATGCTGCACAGTTCCTTGTTGTCAACATTCAGGAATACCTTGTCCGCTGTCCTCTGGATGTAGTCGTACAGTTCCCCTTTGGCCTTTTTCACTCCCTCGAAACTGCCGAATCCGAGCAGGTGAGCCTTGCCCACATTGGTTATGAGCCCGAAGTTCGGAAGGCAGACGGATACGAGTTCCTTTATGTCGCCGGGATGGCTTGCCCCCATTTCTATGATGGCTATTTCCGACTTGTCATTGATTTTCAGGAGGGAAAGGGGTACACCTATACTGTTGTTCAGGTTTCCTTCCGTGGCAGTCACATTGTAGCGTACGGAAAGGACGGCCTTCATCAGTTCTTTGGTCGTGGTCTTGCCGTTCGTCCCTGTCAGACCGATGACTGTTATGGGTTTTCCGTTTACGAATGTCACGGATCTGTGCCAGCGCGCAAGCTCCTGCAGTGTTTTCAGCGTGTCTTCCGCCGGAATCATTCTCCCGTCTTGTCCTGCCGCTTCCGAATCCCCGGAAACGACGGCATAGGCCGCTCCCGCTTCGAGTGCCTTGAGTGCGTAGTCGTTTCCGTCGAAGTTTTCCCCTTTCAGCGCGAAAAACAGTTCTCCGCCATGTATCTGCCGGCTGTCAGTGGCGACTCCCGTGCATTTCCTGAAAATATTGTAAAGTTCCTGTATTGTCATTGTCCTGTTCCGATCATTTTTTACCTGTGCTTCCGAATCCGCCTGTCCCGCGTTCCGTTTCGTCAAGTTCTTCCACTTCGTCCCATACCACACGCTCGTGACGTGCGATGACCATCTGGGCTATCCGTTCTCCGGGATTGACCGTGAACGGGGTGTCGGAAAGGTTTACGAGTATCACCTTGATTTCCCCGCGGTAGTCTGCATCTACCGTGCCTGGCGAATTCAGGACCGTGATGCCGTGTTTGGCTGCCAGACCGCTTCTCGGCCTTATCTGGGCCTCATATCCTTCCGGCAGGGCTATATACAGTCCGGTAGGAATCATTTTCCTGGCGAGTGGCCCAAGTGTGACCGGCTCCTGTATGTCAGCCTTGATATCCATTCCGGCCGACATTGCAGTCGCGTATTCCGGAGATGGGTACGCAGACTTGTTTGTTATCTTGACTTTCATGATGAAATTCGTTATGAACGTACAAAAGTATGAAAAAAACTTGCACTTTAAAAGAAAATACCTACCTTTGCAAACCTGAACATCAATGGGGGTATAGCTCAGTTGGCTAGAGCATCTGCTTTGCAAGCAGAGGGTCGTCGGTTCGAATCCGTCTATCTCCACACAATCATCGGGCAGTTACGGAAATGTAGCTGCCCTCTTTGTTCCAATGCCTCTGTTTGACCCGGATTATTTCCGGTACAGCGTTCCGTCTTCGAGCCGGTAACATCTTCCGCAGCTGCATTCCAGACTTCCGTCCAGTTTTTTGCCGCATTCGCATACCCATCCTCTCTGACGGGCCGGGACGCCTGCCATCAGCGCATAGTCCTTTACATCTGAAGTCACGACGGCTCCGGCTGCTATCATGGCACTTTTCCCGATAGTATGACCGCATACGATGGTGCAGTTTGCCCCGAGCGACGCCCCTTCCTTCACGAGAGTCCTGACATATTTTCCGCGGACAGGGAAGTGGGCGCGCGGTATTGTTACGTTCGTGAACACGCATGACGGGCCGCAGAATACATTGTCTTCCAGTTCCACGCCTTCGTACACTGACACATTGTTCTGTATGCGGACACCGTTTCCAATGCGGACATTGTTGCCTATATTCACATTCTGGCCCAGGGAACAGCCGCTCCCGATTTCGGCGCCTTTCTGTATATGGCAGAAATGCCAGATCTTCGTGCCTCCGCCGATAGTCACGTCCTCATCCACATAGCTTGACTCGTGTACGAAATAACCTTTCTCTTCCATGGCTGTACTTTTTACATGGTTTCACGGATTTACTGCGCTCCGGACTACAGGCGGAAAAACTGTCTTATTCCGTCTATGACAACATCCTGTATCTCATGCGTAAGTTCCGTGTGCATGGGAAGGGACAGGACGGAAGAGGCGCATTCCCTGGCATTGGACAGATCTTCGGCTGCCCTGGCTATTCCTTTGAATGCCTCCTGGTCCTGGAGCGGAAGAGGGTAGTATATCATGGATGGAATGCCGAGTTTTTCCAGAAAAGCTTTCAGCCCGTCGCGTTTCCCTTCCGTTATTTTCAGGGTGTACTGATGCCATACATGAGTGCTGTTCTTCTGTCTGGCAGGGAGCCTGTAATGCTTCCCGGACGGATCCATTTCACGCAGCCTCATGTCGTAGTAGTCTGCAGCCTCCCGCCGTGCACGCGAGTATTCGTCCAGATGCGGCAGCTTGGCCTCCAGCACTGCAGCCTGTATGGTGTCGAGACGGGAATTGCAGCCTATTACGGAATGATGGTACTTGATTTTCTGTCCGTGGTTGGCTATCATGGAGATTTTTTCCGCAAGACTCCCGTCACTGCAGAAGACAGCTCCGCCGTCTCCGTAACATCCGAGGTTCTTCGACGGGAAGAATGACGTGCATCCTATTGTCCCCATTGTTCCGGTCTTGGCTTTACGCCCGTCGCTGAAGGTATATTCGGCTCCGATAGCCTGGGCATTGTCCTCTATAACGTGGAGTCCGTGCCTGCCGGCAAATTCCAGAATCGGCTCCATGTCGCAGCTTTGCCCGAAAAGATGCACCGGGATTATGGCCCTGGTCGCAGGCGTAAGTGCCTTGCTGATATTGTCTGCAGTGACATTGAAAGTGTCCGGGTCCACATCCACCATTACGGGCACGAGCCCCAGCAGCCCTATCACTTCCGCAGACGAAACATACGTGAATGCAGGCACTATCACTTCGTCACCTGGTTTCAGCCCCAGTGCCATAAGCGCTATCTGAAGCGCATCGGTCCCGTTGGCACAGGTGATTACATTGGTGCCTCCGAGATACTTTCCCAGATCATCCCTGAATTTCCTGACGGCAGGGCCGTTGATGAAAGACGAAGTTTCCAGGACATTCCTTATTCCCGCATCCACTTCATCCTTTATCTTCAGATACTGGCCCTTGAGGTCGACCATACATATTCCGGTTCCCATCTCTATCTGTTTAACAGGTGTTATGCCACGGCTGCCGTGGAATCCTCTGAAAGTTAATATCTTACATCATCCCATCCGAAAGGGTGTCTGGCCTGCGGCAGGTAAGCCAGCGGGTGGCAGTCCGCGTCAAGCCCTGCAGGTACGGCATTCCTTATTTCCTCCACAATCCTTATGCAGTTCCTGGATTCGGAGACGCGGAATCCTTTTCCGCAGAGTATGTTCTCGTAACTTCTGGTATGGAGCTCCGTGAAGCCCTGGCTGAATTCGAATGCGTCACCGTCTATGTCCAGAGTCCTGTAGGTGCGTTTTTCCCCTTGTACGGCATTCGGAGGAAGGCAGTCCCCGTTTATGCTCAGGAAATACTTTACGGATGCCTTTTCCAGTTCAAGCCGTCCGGCAACCCTGTCGAACGCGGATATGTTCACGATGTTTTCTTTCACCGGACCGAAAATCCATTGCAGCATGTCGTAGAAATGTACTCCTATGTTCGTGGCTATGCCTCCGCTCTTGTGGTTGTCCCCCTTCCAGGAGGCGTAATACCATTTTCCTCTGGATGTGATGTAGGTGAGTGTTATGTTGTACCTTTTTCCGGCAGGGCTTTCCTCTATTTTCCTTTTCAGCGCCGCAATGCTGTCGTGCAGACGAAGCTGGAGGATGTTATACACCTTGTGCCCCGTCTTTTTTTCCAGTTCTTCCAGCTCGTCGATTTCCGAGGAATGAAGTGTCGCCGGCTTTTCGCAGATGACATCCATCCCGTTTTTCAGCCCGTAACGGCAGAAGGCCGCATGAGTGTGGTTCGGGGTGCATATTGTCAGCCATTTCACTTCGTCTTCAGTACCTTTCAGCCTGTCAATATAGTCTTCGAACTGTTCCTGTTCCGTGAAGAAGGCGCAGTCCGGGAAAGAACTGTCGAGCCTTCCCACACTGTCGAACTTGTCGTAGGCGGCTACTAGCCTGTTCCCTGTGTCTGCTATGGCCTTCAGATGTCTCGGCGCAATATATCCGGCTGCGCCCACCAGTGCAAAATTCGCCATCTGTACCGATTTTATTCAGTCATTAATTCAACAATTTCTCCGGAATCCCTTCACTTTTCCGTTCAACCGTATTCCCGTTCGAGGGTGACCCCGTTCAACCGGATTTGACCCTGTTCAACCAGATTTGCAATCCGGTTGTTTGTTTATGTGAGGGTGACCCAAAAGTGACTATTGGTCACCCTCAAACGTCTTTCTTCGAAAGACAGAACCCATCCTAACCCCCTGCACCCCCTATTAGGGGGATTACGCACCACTACGGGTGCGGTCCCTACGGGACATTTTAGGACTTTTGGGTCGTCCCTCGTTCTATTTCCCGGAAAGCAGTTTGTCGGAAAACAGGGCTGTCGCGAGAATGGCAGCGGCAAACAAACACAAGACAGCTGCACGGCCTCCCGGAGAAATGTGCACGGAATCAGGAAAACTCAATACAAGACCCGATATCAGCAGGCATACGGCAAAACCGAAAACGCCGGAAATCACCGAAACAATGACATTGCGTCTTCTTATCACGGAGCATATTTTTTTCAGATGCACCAGACGCTCGATACCGGACATATCCTCTGATTTACTCATTGCCGCCGGTTCGGGCAGCAGATCAATCTGGCGGCGCAGCTCTTGCATAAAGACGCCATTGTCCCGGACGACTGGCCGGGAGGACCTTACTACTTCTCTTATTTTCTTGTCTACATTCATAGCGGCAAATTCAGATATTATCTCGCAAAAGACTTGTCTTCAAATGTTTTCGCGCACGAAAAAGATGTGAGCGGACTGTGACTGGAGGCATTCCCGTGATGGAGGCTATTTCCTTTACCGATTTGCCTTCCATATAGAAAAGCAAAACAACGGCACGCTCTTTCTCAGGCAGGGAATCTATCGCCATATACAGCCGCTGATTCCGGAACGAGGCATCCGCATCAAAATCGGAAAAGACCGGAGGAAGAGTCCATAGCTCATCCGAAGATAACAATTCAGTACAGGAATGATGACGTTTCCGCTCATCGTAAAAACAGTTGTAAGCTATACGGAAAAGCCAGGTACTGAATTTCGAGCGTCCTTCGAACGAAGTACAGGAGAGGTACGCTTTCAGCAGAGCCTCCTGGGCTATGTCATCCGCCACCGCACTGTCACCCCTGCACAGCATACACAGGAACCGCCTCAGCGATTCCTGCTCCTTGGAAACCAGGTCTATGAACTGCTCTTTTGTCATAAGTGCAGGCAGGCAGACATATGGTTATGCGTTGTTCTCCGACGGTTTCTCCGCATCGGCCTTTCCGGAAAGCATCTTCCTGCCGACTATGAAATAAACGATGCAGCCGACACCTATTATCCATAAGATCATTCCGGACAGCAGGAAAAACATACCATCTTCAAGCAACCATACCAAAAGTATGGCAATACCTGACAGAAACAGGACAATGCCGGTCACCAGGCGTTCAAGAAGGAGCTGTGATACCGGTTTGTCGGCTTTGTGAGAAGTTTTGCTCAAGGCTTCCATCATCTTGTCCACATCCAGGTCGGCACCTTTTTCGATGGCGAGCTTAATCACATCGGTTTTCTTCGCCAGCGCCCTGTTCCTGCATATGAAAACTATAAGTACTATGGAAACCGGCAGAATCACGCAAATGAAAATAGGAAGAACTACGTCTTCAAGTACCATAAGGTCCATAATCAGAAATTTTTAAATTCACACGTTAGACTGCCGGACGGTACAAAATGTTGCAGCCGTCCGCCGGAAAAAATGAAAATGCTGCGTCCGGGTCAGGTCGCAGCATTTTCAACTTAATATCCGGAACAATCCGTGAGGCTGCATTGAGGAATCACTTCTCAACCCAGTACTTGGTGTCGTAGTCCGCCCCGGCACCGTTGGTCACGACAGAGGTGTTGACAGGGAAATAACCGGTAGCGGTATTCTCCGAAGCGTAAGGGCTTTCCGCCGGGTTTCTGACATTTCCTTCTCCTGCTGACACTACAGAACCGGTTACAATATTCCATTGCTTGCCAGCTTCAGCAGTGGTGTAAAGATAATTGTTTGAAATACTGCTTGTTCCAGAAACAGATGAATGAACATTAGCAAGTGAAGCTGTAGCTGTTACCACATCTGCCATTTCATAGCTGGCGACATTCCGCTCTACGATAAAATCAGTAAAAGTATTACCCCGGACAAGACCATTCCTTGGCCATATATTATAGAATGTATTACCAGAAACATTCAAAACAGAATTATATGTACTGTATTTAGAATCTGATGTACCGGTATAAATGGCATAAGCATTGATTGTCTGATCTGCATAAACTACAGAATTTGTAATGGATATGTCAGTAGGGCCGAAAAGCGTCTTGGTTGAACTGGTCGTGAAAGCAAAAACACTTGGATTGCCTGTTGCTTCAGAATTGAACTCAATCAGGCAATTGTTGATATGGACATATTCGAATGTATCGTTAGGTGCAGAATCGTACACGACATAACGTGATTCGTATCGTTCACCTTTTGTAGTCACACCTACCGCCGTCATATCAATGGTACAGTCCTCGAACGTAATCGACCCGTTATAAGGTCCGGGAGCATTGGTTGATGTACTTGTACGGGTAAGGTATGCTATAGTTGCAGCAGTAGGATCGCCTACGGTCGATATCAGATGAAGATTCTTGAGGACGGTCTCGGTCCTGATTGTGTACACCAGGGTAATCTGAGGCTGGTTGTCTTTATATCGTCCGATTACAATGACCTTTTCAGAATCCCCAGGAGCAGTCGTATTTATAGCTGCCGGCTCCGTCTGCCCTTCAGGGTCGATGAACACTATGCCTTCATTCGCCAAGGTGGCATCGGACTGGAAATCAGAGCCTACCAGTTCCGTAGCTTTCACCAGTCTTCCTGCGTACGACTCCTTGTTGTATGCCACGCCGTCTATGACTATGTCATATCCTTTCGTGAACATATCATAGTAGTCGTTCTCGTCGGCATCCTCCATCTCTGCATCTGCAAGTTCGAGGGCTATGCCGCTGATCGCAGTGTTGTTGCTGCCGGTGCTGGAAATCACGAGAGTCTGGCCGTAAAGGTTTTCAGGAACTTCGATTTCAAGCACTCCGCTGTTGCCGGTTTCCGAATTTGCGGAATAACTTCCGAAGTCAATCGGTGTCCCACCGTTCAAGCTAACATAATTAGGTTTTGAATCTGTCGGCGTTTCCTCATTAATGCTTGTCTGCGCATTGTTGGCGTGCGCATAGAGCCTTATCCTGGTTATCTGCTTGCCGGATATGTACGGAAGCGTCACGGAACCGGAACCTCCAGTAAGCCTGAGCGCCCGGGGCATTATGCCTGTGCTGTTGCCTCCATCCCAAGCTATACAGCCTGAAAAGCCCCATAAATAGGTGTTCCCGTCACTTGCCACAAGGTTTGTAGACAGGCTTTCAAGCGTAGTGAAGTCCTGGTATATAGACTCTGTCTCGGAATATCCTTCACCTGAAAAGTCCACGCCTATAGTGGTGAACCCATTGGCTTTTATGTCTATAAGCTCAGCAAGGGTCACTGTCCTGGTTATTGTCTTCGTGCCGGTAACCACAGTGAATGTGGCAGTGCCTCCAGCTTCGAACAAAGTCGGGTACACCATAAACCAGACAGGATAATTATCACCCTGTTTTTCAAGTCCGCTGGCATACACTGCCGAGACCGTGTTGGTGGTCGCCGTCCCGTTGTTGACTACGCATTCGTCATAGTCATAGCCGAAATTAAGGTAGAACAGACCGGCAAGGCACGATGGATTGTCTCCGGTAGTGGCCTCCTTGGAGAAAGACACCGTAGCTGCATATATCTTCCCGTCCGCAGCGACGCCGGCAGCGTCTCTAAGCTCCACTTTCATAGGAGTGAATATGCGTTTGAAATTGGTCACTTCCAGTTCCTCCGACTTCTCCACATTCTTCGCGCCCTGGCCGAAAAGGACATCATAGTTAGGATCGAAAGTGTTCTGACCAGGAGTCTGGACAGGCGAGAATTTGAAGGATGCCGCCTGTCCCGGGCCGTTGATTCCCGTTGTCGGGAGAGCCGGGGTCAGGACACAGTAGTCATACTCCGTAATTCCTTTTATTTCAGGATGCGAGAAAGAATACCTGCCTCCCCCGAGAGGAGTCGCCGTCACATCTCCCTGCATATACTTGTTCGCGCTCGTAGTGCTTTCCACGTTTGCAGGATTGCCATAGAATATGTGCATTGTCTCGTCGCCCGACCAGACGATGCCGGTACCCGGCTGATACTCCGTCCTTGTGTCCGGGAGCCATTCATTGCCTTCGGCAACCATAGTCTTGGTGACCATCTTCACTGCGCCGGCGTTCCCTCCGTTTTCAGTCAATTCCTTCTGGCACGAAACCGATGCCACTATGCCTGCGATAAGGCATAAGGTTGTAAGTTGTCTTTTCATAGCGCAGAGAGTTTAAAGTTCGTAATAATTGTCATTGGCCGGATCCTCCAAGAGGCGTCCGTCGGTCCATCCTGTCTGTGCGAACCCGCTCTCCACGTCTATGGAGAAGACATCAAGGGTCGGGCTTACATACCCCCCCCCGCAATAAATTTCAGTTCTTGACATATTGTTATTAGTTTGGTTTGTGTCTGACGCAGCTTGCCGCAACGCCCAACTCCGTGAGCTTCATTGCTGACATCTTCTGCAAATTATGAAAAAAGAGACGAACTTGCAAGACTGCCGCTCCAGCACTCTACAAACTTTAAAGAGATTTGTGCAAATTCTAAAGGTTTTTCTGTTTTTAAAGAGCTTAAAACGGTGATACGCCACGAGTTCTGAAAGATTCGCGAGCCTTGCGGACATATAGTTTCAGGACATCTTCCGGAAGATCGGAGTGCCGCAGATATGCTCGCGTATCATCCGGGAACCTGGCCAGCGCGGCAGCCAGACACCAGGCCACGCCCATCCGGGCGTAATAGGGACTTTCACCTATGACGACGCCCCTCCCTGAAGATAGTACGGCCTCGGCCCCTCCTGCATCCCTTACCTGCGACGGGCCGAGATAGTCAGACCGTATCCTGCTGAAATCCAAAGAATCTAACTGATAGAAAATCCTCGGAAGATACTTTTCATCCATAAAATGCGACATGGCGGAAACGGTGGCGAAACGCACTTCGAATTCACGCTCCGAAGCGAAATAGCCGCGGAGAACATCCCAGCCGCCATCCGCTTTCCGGAACCACTTCATTCCTCCGCAGAAATGGTCGCAGACTGCCCAGTTGTCGATATGAGGCACATATTTCCGCAGCATTCCTGTCCTGTCTTCCATACTGCAGCCTTTCATGCAGTTTATCATCATCCCCCACAGCATCATTTCCTCGTGGACTAAAGCCTCCCGCCCGCAGGCAGCCGCCTTCTCGAATTCCTCTATGATTACGGCGGCGTCCTCCCGGGCCGCCAATGTCTTCGCCAGTTTCAGCATATCCGGAATATGCACCCCGATTACGGTCCTGCCGGGCAATGCGTTCACAATCCTTATATGTCCCTGCCGGTATCTTTCTTCCTGCCTGAACCTTTCCGGGACCAGAGGTTCCAGCAATTCTCTTGTCAAAGTCATAAGTCTCCGATCGGTTGTCGCGCTAAAGTACACTTTTTTCACAAAAATACGGAATTTTCGAAACCCGACGGATGCCTTGGCTGTAAAATAAATTTGTTCCGCTCACTGGTTCTGCGTATTTTTGTAGAATTGGCGTTCCTTGTGCGGAACATGCCTCGGAAAACAGACCGAATTTTATGAAACGACTGGTTACTTTCATGGCAGCTGCCCTGGCCGCAGTCTCGCTATCGGCGCAGAAGAAAGGGCTGGAAACGTTCCTTACGGACTCGATAGATACTCCGGAGGAACTTTTGGAACATATCGAGAATCTGCCGAACATAGAAGTCGGGAAAGGCATCACGTTCAGACCGAAGAACGATTCCTACGAAATGACCATCCGGTTCAGGATGCAGAACATGGTCGGACTGCACTTCAATGACGGCTTCGACCTCAAAGAGACCGAAGCCCAGATAAAAAGGCTCAGACTGCGTTTCGACGGCTATATTTTCTCTCCGAAATTCATCTATTCCATTCAGCTCGGCTTCTCCGGCTACGATGCGAAGAACCGGGAAAACGGACAGGTGAACATCATACGCGATGCCATCGTATACTACAGGCCGTCTCCGGACTGGAATATCGGTTTCGGTCAGACCAAACTGAAGACCAACCGTGCGAGAATCAACTCTTCGAGCGCATTGCAGTTCGTGGACAGGAGCATCGTGAACAGCGAGTTCGGCGGAGACAGGGATTTCGGGTTCTTCGGAGAATACCACTACGGGACCTACGACGGTTTCGCTCTGGCGGCACTTGCCTCCGTAACTATGGGAGAAGGACGGAACTGGGGCAGTTCGGATACTGACGGGCTGGACTACACCGGCAGGGTGGAAATTTTCCCGTTCGGGCGTTTCCATTCAAAGGGAGAATACACCGAAGGCGATACCGAATTTGAAGAAAACGTAAAGCTGATGATTGCAGGCGGCTACTCCTTCAACCACAACGCGCTGCTTGTCCAGGGCTTCAAAGGAGATATGCTGCCTGAGGGCATTACCAGGAACATAGGTTCTTACTACGCGGATATCGTACTGAAATACAGAGGATTCGCTTTCAATGCCGATTATATGGGGCGGCATATTCCGGGCGGAGGGTCTCCGGTTTTCGCCGACAGCGACGTATTCATCTATACCGGATGCGGAGTCAATGTACAGGCGAGCTACCTTTTCGACCGCAAATGGGAAATCGCCCTGAGAAATTCCACCATGCTCCCGGACAAGGCCGTGCAGGGAGCGGCAGGATACCGCACATGGAACCAGAGCACCATAGGCGTAACCCGGTACATCATCGGACACAGCCTTAAAGTACAGATGGACGTTTCGTACAATTACATGGACAGGCTTGTCGCCTCTCCCCTGAACGACAGGTGGAGCCTGCGTTTCCAGGTCGAACTGGGACTGTAGGAATCGCACTTTGGATAAAATTTTTCCGCCTGAAGACAATTTTACATACGCCCGTATGGCATACTTTTTTCAAATATGGTCCGGCTTTCAAAGACATGCCGGCGCCATGACGCTATAAAAGACGCTTTTTTAAGGAGATATTGCAAATGCCAGGATTGAAAGGACATATTTCACAAGTAATCGGTCCGGTGGTCGATGTTCATTTCGACCTTTCCGGAGAGGACGTAGCAAAAGAACTTCCGAGGATTCACGACGCGCTGACTATCCGGAAAGAAGGAGGGAAGGACCTCGTTCTGGAAGTCCAGCAGCACATAGGAGAAGATACGGTCAGGACCGTAGCGATGGACAGCACCGACGGACTGAAACGCGGGATGGAAGTCACCAACACTTTCGCCCCTATCACCATGCCCGTAGGGGCACAGATCCGCGGGCGTGTAATGAATGTCACCGGAAACTGCATCGACGGTATGGGAGAACTCGACAGGAACGGCTCGCTGCCCATCCACAGGGAGCCGCCGAAATTCGAAGACCTGACGACATCGCAGGAAGTCCTCTTTACCGGCATCAAGGTCATTGACCTGCTCGAACCGTACCTGAAAGGAGGAAAAATCGGGCTTTTCGGAGGCGCCGGAGTCGGAAAGACTGTCCTTATCAAGGAAC
Source organism: uncultured Bacteroidales bacterium (assembly GCA_944325765.1). Taxonomy (GTDB): domain Bacteria; phylum Bacteroidota; class Bacteroidia; order Bacteroidales; family UBA932; genus Cryptobacteroides. The sequence goes on along the minus strand of CALVBH010000105.1, from coordinate 30,948 downwards.
TGATAAACAATATCGCCAAGAAACACAACGGCTTCTCCGTCTTTGCCGGAGTAGGCGAACGTACCAGGGAAGGCAACGACCTCCTCAGGGAAATGATAGAGTCCGGTGTCATCAAATACGGAGACGAATTCCTGAAAAGCATGGAAGAAGGGCACTGGGACCTGTCGAAAGTGGACATGAACGAACTTCCCAAGTCTCAGGTGGCGATGGTCTTCGGTCAGATGAACGAACCTCCAGGAGCCAGGTCCTCGGTAGCACTGTCAGGCCTGACGCTTGCCGAATCATTCCGGGACAGCGCGGGAACCGGCGGGCCGAAAGACATTCTTTTCTTCATAGACAACATCTTCCGTTTCACGCAGGCCGGGTCCGAAGTGTCGGCGCTTTTAGGCCGTATGCCATCGGCCGTAGGTTACCAGCCTACGCTGGCCACGGAAATGGGACAGATGCAGGAAAGAATCACTTCGACCAGAAACGGTTCCATCACCTCCGTCCAGGCCGTCTACGTGCCTGCCGACGACCTGACTGACCCGGCTCCTGCGACGACTTTCACCCATCTGGACGCCACTACCGTTCTGAGCAGGAAAATCACCGAACTCGGAATATATCCGGCCGTGGACCCTCTTGAATCCACTTCCCGTATTCTCGACCCGAACATAGTAGGGAAAGAGCATTACGAAACGGCCCAGCGGGTGAAGCAGATACTCCAGAGAAACAAGGAACTTCAGGATATAATCTCCATACTGGGTATGGATGAACTCTCGGATGAAGACAAGCAGACAGTAAACAGGGCCAGGCGCGTGCAGCGATTCCTGTCCCAGCCTTTCGCTGTAGCCGAACAGTTCACCGGAGTACCCGGAGTGATGGTCAGCATCGAAGACAATATCAAGGGCTTCAACATGATTCTGGACGGAGAAGTGGACTATCTGCCCGAGCAGGCCTTCCTCAATGTAGGGACCATCGAAGACGCCATAAAAAAGGGAGAGGCGCTTCTGGCTGCCGCCAAAAAGAAATAAGGGAGACAGAAGATGAAACACAGAGGCGGAATATTTCTGAGCATATCCTCACCGGTATCGCAAATCAGCAGGCGTATGGTCGGTTCGGTAAGCCTGCCGGGAAAGGCCGGCTCATTTACCGTTCTTGAGGGACATGCACCTCTGATAACATCGCTCGAAGAGGGCGACATAGTATACACGGAAGGCGGAACGAGGAAATCCGTACACGTAAAGTCCGGATTTGCCGAAGTCGCCGATGACAATGTCACCGTATGCGTTGAAATATAGGAAACATCAGGGATGAAGAAAATCGCAAGATACATAGCGGCACTGGGTATCATATCGGCATTGGCCTCCGCAACGTCGTTTGCGGAGGCTGAGGAGGCTTCCGATGCCGCCCCTGAGGGAACTGAGGCGGCCGGCGGCCCGGATATCAGGACCCTGCTTTTCGGGCATATCGGCGACTCGTACCAGTGGCACATAACCAGGATTGGAAAGACCGATATCGCCATTCCCCTGCCCGTCATAGTATACAGCAGCACCGGCTGGCATTGTTTCCTCTCCTCTAAACTCGAAGAAGGCCCGTATGAAGGTCTGTATTGCGCCGAAGGCGGAAAATATGACGGGAAAATAGTCGAAAGGGATTCTGCCGGGAATGAAGTGAGGCCTTTCGACATTTCCATCACGAAAAACGTGGCCGGACTGATGATAAACGCGCTCATCCTCGTCATCCTGATTCTCGGATGTTCGCGGTGGTACCGGAAACACGATGTACTCCGGGAGGCCCCGACAGGACTTGCCGCCATAATAGAACCGGTGGTCACATTCATAAACGAGGATGTCATCAGGACGTCCATACCGCAGGAACAGAGCGGGAAATATGCCCCGTACCTGCTTACGGTGTTCTTTTTCATCCTGATAAACAACATTATGGGCATCATCCCGGTATTTCCAGGAGGCGCGAACACTACCGGAAATATCGCGGTCACGCTGGTCCTGGCCCTCTGTACGTTCGTGGCAGTGAATTTTTTCGCCAACAGGCACTACTGGAAGGATATTTTCTGGCCGGACGTGCCATGGTGGCTCAAGGTTCCTGTTCCGCTGATACCGCTGACAGAAGTGCTCGGCATATTCACCAAGCCCTTTGCCCTGATGATAAGGCTGTTCGCCAACATTATGGCAGGACATGCCGTGATACTCAGTTTCGTGTCCATAATATTCATCACGGTCAAACTGGGCCCGGCGCTGAACGGTACGATGACAGTGTTGTCGGTATTTTTCGGTATTTTCATGGACTGCCTCGAACTGCTCGTAGCTTTTATCCAGGCTTATGTCTTCACCATGCTGTCGGCCGTATTCATCGGACTCGCGCATGAAAGGGGCGAAGACAGGGAAGAAGTGAATACCCTGAATGCGGAAGAATAGTCAAGATATGGTCAAACAATTAAAAATTATAGCTTTATGTTACTTTCAACTTTATTGCTTCAGGCGGCTTCAGGTGTCGCTCTCGGTAAAATAGGTGCTACCATTGGAGCCGGACTCGTAGCCATCGGTGCCGGACTGGGTATCGGAAAAATCGGGGCATCGGCTATGGAATCCATGGCACGGCAGCCGGAGATTGCCGGTAATATCCGTACCAACATGCTGATTATAGCGGCCCTGATCGAAGGTGTGGCTATGTTCGCCGTCATCATCTGTTTCATTGCCGTGGTATAACCGGACAGGAGGTAGGAAATGTCATTGTTGATGCCTGACAGCGGCCTCCTTTTCTGGATGCTCGTCATTTTCATTATCGTGTTTGCCGTACTGGCGAAGTGGGGCTTTCCCCTCATTACTTCGATGGTGGACAAACGCAGGAACTATATTGACGAATCGCTCAGGCTTGCCAGACAGACCAACGAAAAGATGTCCGGTCTGATGAAGGAGCAGGAGAGGATAATCAGCGAGGCACGCGAAGAACAGAACAGGATTCTCAGAGAAGCCGCGGAAGCGCGGGACAATATCATAAGACAGGCTCAGGATCAGGCCAGAGACGAAGCTGCGAAAATCCTGGCTGAAGCCAGGACACGGATAGAGGCGGAAAAGGAAAGCGCAGTCAGCCAGATCAGGAGCCAGATAGCGCTGCTCTCCGTCAACGTGGCTGAAAAAGTCATAAGGAAGACCCTGTCCGATGACAGGGAGCAGAAAGAACTTGTCGGGAAAATGGTGGATGAGTCTCTGAAAGCGGATATCTCGTCCGGCCGGGCGAACTAAAACAGGTGTTGTCATGAATTCAGGTATCGTTTCATCGCGCTATGCACTGGCTCTGCTGAAATATGCGGCAGAGAACGGAAATGAAGAGAAAGTGTACAGGCAGGTGCAGGTTCTCCTGAAAAACCTGAAAGCATCGTCACGGCTCCGCGACCTGATAAACAATCCTATGTCACTGCCGGACGGCCAGAAGTTTTCACTGCTCGTTTCGGCTTTGGACGGAGAAGAAATGGCGGAGGAACTCCGGCGTTTCATCAGACTGGTAATGATGAAGCACAGGACCAGACTGCTGCGGTTCATGCTCGTATCGTACGTTTTCCAGTACAGGGAAGCGCACAACATCAAGGTCAGCCGGCTCATTACCGCCACCGAAGCTCCTGAACTTGAAAACAGGATTGCGAAAATCGTGAAAGAGAGGAAAGGCGACTCGGTGCTCTTCGAACACAGGATAGATCCCGATATTATCGGAGGATTCATCTTCGAAATAGACGGCTACAGACTCGATGCGAGCACTTCGTCCCAGTTGAAATCCGTCAGACGGCAATTCATAGAAAAGAACAGAAGGATAGTATAAGATACAGAAGATAGTACAGATATGTCCCAGAATATAAATCCAAGCGAAATTTCGGATGTGCTGCTGCGGCAGCTGAAGGAAATAGATACCGATCTCAGATTCGAGGAAACAGGAGAAGTCCTCCAGGTAAGCGACGGCGTCGTGAGAATCTACGGACTGAGAGAGGCTGAAGCCAACGAACTTCTCGAATTCGAAAACGGAATCAAGGCCGTGGTGATGAATCTCGAGGAAGACAATGTCGGAGCGGTGCTGCTCGGTCCTACCGACCAGATAAAGGAGGGTATGACCGTTCGCAAGACAGGGCACATCGCTTCCATCAACGTGGGCGACGGCATGCTCGGGCGCGTGGTGGATCCGCTTGGAGAGCCGCTCGACGGAAGAGGGAAAATCAGCGGGGAACTTACGGAAATGCCGCTTGAGAGGAAGGCTCCTGGAGTAATTTTCCGTCAGCCGGTAACCGAACCGCTGCAGACAGGGCTGAAAGCGATAGATGCCATGATTCCTATCGGACGCGGACAGAGGGAACTCATTATCGGAGACCGCCAGACAGGCAAGACTGCCATAGCCATAGATACCATCATAAACCAGCGCGAAAACTATCTCGCAGGAAAGCCGGTTTACTGCATTTACGTGGCCATCGGGCAGAAAGGCTCCACGATAGCCAACATCGTGAACGTACTCAGGGAAAAAGGAGCGATGGACTATACCATAGTCGTGGCATCCACCGCGGCGGACCCTGCGGCACTCCAGTATTTCGCGGCCTTTGCCGGAGCAGCTGTCGGAGAATATTTCAGGGATACGGGACGACACGCCCTCGTAGTGTACGACGACCTGTCCAAACAGGCTGTCGCGTACAGGGAAGTGTCGCTGATATTGCGCCGGCCGTCAGGCCGCGAAGCCTATCCCGGAGATATTTTCTACCTGCATTCAAGGCTGTTGGAGCGTGCAGCGAAAATAATAGACCAGCAGGAAGTGGCAGAGCGGATGAACGACCTTCCGGACAGTCTGAAAGGCAAGGTAAAATGCGGAGGTTCACTGACTGCCCTGCCGATTATCGAGACTCAGGACGGAGACGTTTCGGCCTATATCCCGACGAATGTCATTTCCATAACCGACGGCCAGATTTTCCTCGAAACCGACCTGTTCAACCAGGGTTTCAGACCGGCCATAAACGTCGGGATTTCGGTTTCACGAGTGGGCGGAAGCGCTCAGGTCAAAAGTATGAAAAAAGTGGCGGGGACACTGAAAATCGACCAGGCGCAGTACCGCGAACTGGAATCTTTCTCGAAATTCAGCAGCGATATGGACCCCGTGACGGCCATGGCCATAGACAAGGGAAGGAAGAACAACGCGCTCCTCGTTCAGCCGCAGTACTCCCCTATGCCCGTAGGCGACCAGATAGCCATACTTTACTGCGGGACCAGAGGGCTTATGCGCGACGTTCCTCTCGAAAAGGTGCGTGATTTCCAGACGTCTTTCCTCGACAGGATGCACGCCTCGCATGAAGCGGATGTCCTCACGCCTTTGGCAGCAGGGCAGATAGACAAAAACATCGAAGCGGCCATAATGAAGGAAGCAGAAGCTACTGCCATGCAGTTCAGGAAATAAGCAGAAAAACGTATCTGAATATGGCTTCACTGAAAGAAATAAAGGACAGGATCAATTCCGTAAACGGAACGCTGAAAATCACTTCGGCGATGAAGATGGTGGCTACATCCAAGCTGCGCAAGGCGCAGAACGCCATCGGGAACCTGGTGCCGTACCAGAGACAGATCCATCAGATTCTGGCAGATCTTCTCGCTACCGATACGACCCCTTCAAGCGAAAGATACATCGCAGGCAGGAAGATAAGGAAAGCCGTAATAGTGGCATTCGCATCCAATTCGCCGCTCTGCGGAGCCTTCAACTCGAATGCCGTCAGACATTTCAGTGAAGCGGTAGAAAGATACAGGGCGATGGGGCTCAAGGACAGCGACATAACCGTCTATCCCATCGGAAGGAAAATGGCTGATGCCGCCAGAAAAATGGGATTCGGCACGGAGCGTGATTTTTCACGTATGGCCGACAAGCCGGCCTATGAAGATGCGGCGGCGCTGGCGGAAGAACTGATGGCCATGTTCGCAGACAGGCTCACGGACCGGATAGAACTCGTATACACTCACTGCAAGTCCACATCCACCCAGATACCGGTAAATGAAATATACCTTCCCGTTTCCCTCGAATCTTCACTGTACGAGCACGACAACGGACATCATCAGAACCGCGACTTCATAATCGAACCTGACGCAGCCTCGGTGCTGGAAAACCTGCTTCCGCAGGTGCTTCATCTGAAAATATATTCTGTCCTGCTGGACGCCAACGCGGCCGAACATGCCGCCAGATTCATGGCCATGCAGCTGGCTACGGACAACGGGAACCAGCTTCTGGAAGAAATTCGCATCCAGTACAACAAACAGCGCCAGCAGGAAATCACCAACGAACTGCAGGACATTATCGGAGGGACGCTCGCCTAAGGATTAAGTATTACGATGTCGGCGAGAGAGCCCTTTACGTATGCTATGAGCGCCGACGGGCTAACCTTGAACTGCAGTCCGCGCACTCCGGCACTTACATAAATCATATCATAGTCGAGGGCAGTCGAATGGAAATAGGTCGGGAACTGCTTCTTCATCCCGACAGGAGAACAGCCGCCCCGGATATAGCCGGTGACCCCGAGGAGCTCCTTCATCGGGATAAGGTCGCATTTCTTGTTCCCGGATACCTTGGCGGCAGCCTTCAGGTCCACCTCAGCATCTCCGGGAACCACACAGACGAAATATCCGGTCCGGTCTCCTGACAGGACAAGTGTCTTGAATACCTGTCCGACAGGCTCACCGAGCTGAGCGGCAATATGGCCTGCAGCCAGATCGTTTTCATCCACTTCGTATGGAACGAGCTGATAAACTATGCCCGCCTTGTCGAGAAGGCGGGCCGCATTGGTCTTTTCAATCCTGTTCTTCATATCTCGGCATCACTCGTAAAATCGGGTTCATCATTTGAGGTCCGCCCGGCGTCTACTCCATAAGATAGTTTTCGAAACGCTTGAGGCTGTTCAGTTCAGCCTCTTTCGTGGAAGCCGCCACTACCGTCGTCGTTATCCTGGAAGCCGGTCTGGAAATGATTCTCACCATATCTCCCGTAATTTCCATCGGACCGAATGCACCGGACTTGTAAATCATCCCGGCACCTATCGGGCCAGGTTCTGCGGAAACGTCTGCAGGATGGACTCCCCATACGAGAATACGCCCGTCACGGCACTTTACAGCCGAACCCGGGTGATAATTGACACCTGTCAGGAAACATACTGGCTTTCCGGAAAGTTCCGTAGCCGTTATCACGGCCTTACGGGACTTCTTCGACATATCCACGCGGATAGAGATATCTACCGTATCCTTCCCGCAAACGACTCCGTAGGCTATCATCTCCGCATAAGAACCGTTTCTGGTTTCTCCGACCCTTGCCGTCCGGCCTTCGGTGGCCTTCAACTTGACCTCCCGGCTTCCGTCCCAAAGGGCAATGCCTCCGAGGCCTACCGTCTTCCCGACCATATATTCGTCGCAGCCTGCGCCTTCATTTTCCTGCTGTTCAGGTGTCGGATACCATTTGAACTTGTCCAGTTCCAGTCCTCTGCCGCTCTTCGAATACACGTCGATGGCACCGCTGTCATTGAAATAAATCCTGAGGGCAAAATGCGTATTCTCTACTGCCGGGCCGTGATGGCCTACCTCGGTGTACAAATCAGCCTTTTCCGACACTATTTCATGCACCTGGACGCTGTCCTTCTTCCAGAACAGGCTTGAAGCCGTCTGCGCATAAGGCATAATGCAGAAAACCAAAACTGCCAGTACTGATGTGAAAATCTTTTTCGTCATAACGGTTTTTAAATATCGGATTTGTTAATAGACGGTGTTTCGAAAAAAGTAAAATGCACGTTGCCGTACTTTCTCTCCTTCACGAAAAACGGATGCTGGCCGAAAGTGAAGTTTCCGGAATGTTCGAGGATGAAGTATCCGCCCGGCACCACTGCTCCGGAAGCGAACACCTGATCGGGAATGGTCTCCAGACCTTCGATAGCATAGGGAGGGTCGGCAAAAACCAGATCGAAACTCCTGCTGCAGATTTTAAGAAAATCGAAGACGTTGTGTCTTACGACAGTGATTCCGTCCGCACCGAGTCTGCGTGCCTGTGACCTTATGAAAGACGCATTGGCCGGATTCATCTCAACGCAGACGACATCCGATGCTCCGCGCGAGGCGAATTCGAAGGAAATGGAGCCTGTACCCCCGAAAAGGTCGAGGACAGACAGGCCTTCGAACTCGTACTCGTTTTCGAGGATGTTGAACAGCCCTTCCTTCGCGAAGTCTGTCGTAGGCCTTGCCGCATAATCCTGCGGCGGAGTCACCGGTTTTCCCTTGAATTTTCCCCCTATTATCCTCATAAGCTACAAATAATCCACAGATCTGAAATACCGGTACAGCGACATCTCGGATTCCGCATCTAAAGGTGTCCGGAAATAGATGGCGGACATTTCGATATTCAACTGGAGCTTTTTCATGGCCGAGAATATGTAATACTCGGCTGTCGTAAAGTCCGCTGCCGGATAGGAGTTGCATAGAAGAAGGCTGCGGCCCTGGGCTACGGCCATATAGAGACGGCCGTCGGCACAGGCTGCCAGTACCTTGTTGTATTCCGGAATTTTTCCGAGATCCGCAAGCATCCGCCACATCTCGGGGAGAATCCTGGATTTGCTTCCGTCAGATTTCAGCACGGTATCGCTGACTGCTCTCGAGAGCGTCTCGCCTATTTCGTTCGAGAACACGAGAACAGACTTCATCCCGGGCAACGGTTCAGATGTCACATAGTCGTCTTCACTTACGGGAGTCACTTCGGAAAGCAGTTCCCGCATTTTCAGCGGGTCGAAGAACTGTTCCGGAACCAGGGTGAATTTCGGTGTAAAAACAGAGATTTTCACCTCATCATACCGTCTGCGGAACCGGGCATCGGTAAAAAAACGGTCAGCGCTCATCCACGCGGACAAGTCGCTGACACCGTTCGATTCTGTTCTGGAAACATATCCGGATAACGCTACCCGGACAGATATGCTGCCTGAACTGTTATTCCCAGTTACCTGCATTGTTGTTAGGAGCGGTAATACTTCCTACTTTCAGTCCTGAAAAATCTACAGTTCCGTATTTCTTCTCGTTTATCTCTTTCTCGGATGCATCGAGATTTATCCTCAACTGGTTGTCCATACCTTTAAGAAGGGACTTATAGGTAAGGCTGGCCTCGAAAAGAGGAACCTTGACACCTGAAACGGTCTTGACTACCGCAGCCATCTTGATGGAGTCCCCGTGAGAGAACGGAACGAACGCGATGGAGTCGAGTTCGAAATCCTCCCGGCCCTTGAACAAGGTATCCCTCACCGGAATCTCGTTCTCTATACGGAACACGAGCCTTTCGCCTTTCTTGTAGCGCTCGAGCATCTGCTCCGGAGTAATCCTCGGATAACGCTTCTTAAGCCGCTCGGTGTTGTCTACCGCCAGAGAGTCATCCGCAGAACCTAACTGCATCACCACTTTCATGGAAGAATCGGTATAGAATGACTTGAGAGTGTCGAAAGATGCGGTAAACCTGCCGTATTCGGTCTTGAATGCATTCTGAAGAGTACGGATATCCTTCAGTCTCTGTATGGCTACCTTGGCGCGGGCGTCCTTTTCGCTGTTGAAGCGCACCGGTTCCATAACACTCTCTACAATCATGTAAGCCAATCCTATGATGGCGAGCGGGAAGATGAGGTAAATCAATACCTTTTTCAAAATTTTCATAATTATTTTAGTGGTTTAATCTTTATCAAATTCCGGACAAAGTTAAAAATTTGATTTATCAAATGCAATATAATTTGTAAATTTGCGCCCGGAATAATGACAGGGAAAACGGGAATTTTTCCCGATTCCGGAAAGGCGCCTGATTTATGACGGAAACAGACACTGCAAAACTGAAGAAATTTCTCGCAATGGTAGACGAGGCATCCGAGATAGCCATCGTCACCCATATGCATCCGGACGGAGATGCAATAGGCAGTGCCACAGGGCTCTTCCACTATCTGGAGTCTGTCGGGAAAAGCGCAGTGATAGTACTGAACGACAGATGTCCCGATTCTATTGCCTTCCTGACGGAAGGTGCGGAAAACCATATCCGCGTTTATGAAAACGGGAAAGATGAAACGGAAACAGCCATCTGCGGCAGCGACCTGATTTTCTGTCTGGACATGGGGGCTTTCGACAGGGCGGAAAACCTGAAGGATGCCCTGCAGAAGGCCGGGTGCCGCAAAATCCTGATAGACCATCATCTTAATCCGGATACCGGAAGTTTCGACCTGGTTTTTTCCAGGACGGAAATATCTTCCACCTCGGAACTTCTCTATCATATCCTGATGTCCGCTCCGGAAATCTGCGGCGATGCGGGGAAACTTCCAGTACGAACCGCAAAGGCCCTGCTGGCCGGAATGACCACCGACACGAACAATTTCGCAAACTCGGTCTATCCGTCCACCTTCAGGATGGCGTCCGAACTGCTCGCTGCCGGAACGGACAGAAATGCGGTATTGGAAGAACTGTATCACTGTTACAGGGAAAACAGGTACCGGCTTATGGGGAAATTGCTCTCGGAGAGGATGAAAATTACCCCGGAGGGGGTGGCATATATGGTCATAGACAAGGCTCTGGCCGCGGAATATGACCTGAAGGACGGCGAAACGGAAGGCTTCGTCAACATTCCCCTCGGCATAAAAAAGGTAAGGATGAGCCTGCTTCTCAAAGAAGAAGAAGACCGTTTCAGAGTGTCCGTAAGGTCCAAGGCAGGAACTTCGGCGAACCTGTGCGCAAAACTGTGTTTCAACGGCGGAGGTCATGAACTGGCTGCGGGAGGAAAACTTCTCAAAGGCGGCGACCTTCCGGAGAATGCTGGCAGGAAGGAAGCGGAAGAGTATGTGCTCGAAAAGACGCGGAATTTTTTAACTGATGCGAACTGACATGAAAAATATCATAAGATTTACGGGTATGCTGGCAGCAGTGGCCGCTATAACGGTTTCCTGCAAGAAAAGCAGTCTCGAAAACACTTACGAGAGCCAGGAAGAAAGGATAGAAAGTTTCATAAACGGCCTGACAGAGAGCGATCCCGACATCGAAGTCGTACGCAACCGCGGTTCGTACAGGATAATCCTTTCAAAGGCCGGTGACGGGAGTGAAGACGGCGGGAGCGGAGACGGGACTGGAGACGGGACTGAAGCGGCAGCGGAAAAACTGGAGAAAGGCGGACTGGTCTCTTTTTACTATGCCGGATATGTTTTCAGCGGCAGCGCTCCTTCAGCGTCCGGCCTTTTCGCCACGAACAGAATGGAAACGGCGGTAGAAAGCGGATGGGAAGTGACTTCAGCCGACTACGACATTATAGAACTGCGGCTTGACGACAGTTCAGGACTGATAGAAGGCCTGAAAAACGGGCTTTACGGAGTATCTGCAGGGGAAATCTGCTACATAGCCTTTTCCGGTAAATACGGATTCGGTGACGATATAGTAGGCAGCATACCCGCCAATTCCGCACTTATATACCAGATTTGGGTAAAGGATGTCGAAAACAAATGATTGTTTTTTTGCATATCTTTACCGGATATTTTTTCAAGATTAAACAGTAGAAAATGAAATACGGAGTTTTTGCATTCGTTCTTTCCGGAGTTCTTCTGGTCTCCGGCTGCGCAGTCGAAAAGACGTCATACGGCAATGAAGAAGAAAAGATGTTTCTGGATGCCTGGTTATCCCTGAACCACCCGGATGCCAGGCTGGCAGGAGCCGGCATATATGTCCTCTACAGTGATATCAAGGGAGAAGGGGAAACGGTAGAAAAGCCATGCTATGCCAGAGTCACCTATACAGCAAGGGATCTCGACGGCAATGTCACGGCTACTTCCGACTCCACTATGGCCAAGCAGCTGGGGGAATTCAATCCGTCATTTTACTATGATCCGCGCACGTGGTACGTGGCAGACAACGCCATCCAGAAAGGTCTGGAAGACATGCTCTCGGGAATGGCTGCCGGAGATACCATAACCGCGCTCATACCGGGCTGGCTCCAGACGCTCCGGCGGTTCAATAACGAACACAAGTACTTTGAGGAGATAACCGGAAACACGCATCAGATTTACTCGTTGAAAGTCAATGAGGTGGTGGAAGACATCAATGAGTGGCAGATAAGCCGCATAAAGGAATATTACGAGAAGGAATATCCCGGCGAGGCTGAACCGAAACAGGTATATGAAGACATAGACGGCTTCTTCTACAGGACTGACCCGGCCACTCCGGGAGAAGGCGACATCGACGAAATGCACACGGACACTACCGTCTATATCCACTACACCGGAAAACTTCTGAACGGCCAGGTATTCGACACGACAGACGAAAGGGTCGCAGTCGACAACAATATCTATTCAAGTTCAAAGGATTACGGTCCGGTAGAAGTCACCATGTCCGCCGACTCTACCGGAATCACGATGGACGGGTCGAGCATCATTTCCGGCTTTGCCCTGACCGTCTGGCAAATGAAGCCGATGGAAAAAGGTACGGGACTTTTCTATTCTCCTTTGGGATACGGCGCAAACGGCAGCGGGTCGGTCATACCGGAATATGCGCCTCTGATCTTCGAAATAGAGATGGTGGAAAACCCGGACGGGGATGAGGAATAATCAGTGGGACAGACGTTAGATCAGGAGGGGAAATGGCAGTAAACAACGCAATTCCATTAGAATTAGGTACAGAAAAAATAGGGAAACTTCTCGGGAAGTATGCGGGACCGGCCATCGTAGCTATGACGGCTTCGTCCCTGTACAATATGATAGACAGCATCTTCATCGGACACGGAGTGGGTCCGATGGCCATTGCCGGTCTGGCCGTAACATTCCCGCTTATGAACCTTTCCGCCGCATTCGGAACACTCGTCGGGGTCGGAGCCAGTACGATAATGTCCGTGCTGCTCGGTCAGAAAAACTATGAAGTGGCGAACAAGGTTCTCGGAAACGTGGTCGTCCTCAACATATTGGTCGGACTGCTTTTTATGGCTTTCTCACTGGCGTTTCTCGATCCGATACTTTACTTCTTCGGCGCCAGCGACGTAACCATAGTCTATGCCCGGGAATATATGCAGGTAATCCTGATCGGCAACGCAGTCACGCACCTCTATCTCGGTCTGAACAGCCTGCTCAGGGCCTCCGGGAACCCGAAACTGGCGATGAACCTGACGATTCTCACTGTCGTGCTGAACGTCATATTCGCCCCGGTCTTCATTTTCTGGCTCAAAATGGGCATCAGGGGTGCAGCTCTCGCCACTGTCATAGCACAGTTGACCGCCCTGATAGTCATACTCAGATTCTTCAGCGACAAAGAGAGGCTCCTGCATTTCAGAAAAGGCATTTTCAAGATAGATTTCAGGATAGCCAAGGACTCGCTTTCGATAGGACTCGCGCCTTTCCTTATGAACGCGGCCGCCTGCCTCGTGACACTTTTCATCAACCAGCAGCTGAAGCGTTACAGCGGAGACCTGGCCATCGGGGCCTACGGCATCGTGAACAGGATTTCCTTCCTTTTCATAATGATCAATATGGGACTCAACCAGGGTATGCAGCCTATAGCAGGCTACAATTTCGGAGCCAGGAAATACTCCCGTGTAATGGAGGTCTACAAGAAGACCGTGAAATTCGCGACTCTCGTCGCTCTGGCAGGGTTCGTGGTGTCGGAAGTCTTCCCTCATGCGGCAGTCTCGATTTTCACATCGGACACACAGCTCATCGACCTGTCCGCAAAAGGACTGAGGCTCATAAACCTGATGCTGCCCGTAGTCGGGTTCCAGATGATAACATCGAACCTGTTCCAGTGCCTCGGTATGATCAACAAGTCCATCATCCTGTCTATGTCACGTCAGCTGCTGTTCCTGATACCGCTGCTGTACTTTATGCCTATGTTCTTTGATGCCAAAGGAATATGGCTGTCGTTCCCGATATCGGACCTGCTGGCCGCCATACTGACGGCAATCCTGCTGATAGGTCTGACAAATAAGTTCAAAGTACTGAAGGACGGAGACGACCCGTCCGTTCTCGGAAGTAAAATACATTAGAATGGATAAGATAATCATAAATGTCGGCCGCCAGTTCGGCAGCGGAGGCAAACTCGTGGCGCTTGCCCTCGGCAAGAAACTCGGTATTCCCGTATATGACAACGAACTGATAACGAAAGCCGCAGAGTCGAGCGGATTCAGTCCGGACGTATTCAAAATCAAAGACGAAAAACGGAATCTTTTCCCTGTATCCTCATTTTTCGCCACCCCTTTCGGATCGGGGAAGAATTTCCTGAACGGTGAAAACCTCTTTCTGATCCAGAGTTCCGTAATCCGGGAAACCGCCGAAAAGGAATCCGCGATTATTGTCGGAAGATGTGCCGACTATATCCTCCGAGATATGGACTGTACCGTGGATGTCTTCATCACCGCCCCTGAGGAAATCCGTATAAAAAGAATCATGGAACGGATGAACCTGAACAGGGAAAAGGCAGAAGACCTTATGGAAAAAACCGACAGGAAAAGGGAGACGTACTACAACTACTACACTTTCGGGAACTGGGGCGTAGCCTCGAACTATGACCTGTGCGTGGATTCATCCATTCTCGGAATCGAAGGGACAGCGGAATACATCATAGACTTTGCCCGTAGGGCGGGAAAACTGAAGGAGGGAGAATGAGCAGGAAAAAGCTTGTCATTCTTTCCCCCGTCTTGCTTCTGTGCCTGCTTCTGGCCATTTTCCTGCCGATGTCATCCAAGGACAAGGCTGAAAACTCTCCTGAAAAAGAGTACCATGGCATTTCCCTGAACGACACCCTTACGAATGCCATGTCCGACATTCCGGAACTGGAGAAAATGGACAATGACATCGAACGTTTTCTGAAACGGTGGGAAATCAAGGGTGCATCGCTCGCGGTTATGAGGAACGATTCACTGGTATATGCCAAAGGGTACGGCTACGCCGATGAAGAAAAAGGAGAACTGATGACGCCGGGCCACATTCTCAGGATAGCCTCCGTATCCAAACTGATTACAGCCACAGGGATAATGCGCCTGCAGGAAGAGGGCCTGCTGTCACTGCAGGATACCGTATTCGGCGAAAGAGGGATTCTTAACGACTCCGTATTCACGGCCTCCATCAGGGAAAAAAGCAAACTCGACATCACCGTTGAACAGCTTCTCAGACACAAGGGCGGGTTTACCTGCAGCCGCGGCGACCCGATGTTTTCCACTCAGGATATCATCAGACAGTTTCATCTGGATGATGCCCCCGACCATGAAACATTGGTAAAATGCGTACTCACAAGGCCTCTCGGCTACAAGCCCGGAACCTGGCAGAGATATTCCAATTTCGGGTACCTGCTGCTTTCGATGATTATCGAAAAAGTCACCGGCACCGACTACGAGACCTATATCAGGGGAAACATACTGGAACCTGCCGGATGTCTCGACATGCATATAGCAAACAATTACTACGAGGAAAAATATCCGAACGAGGCGAGATACTACATGCACGCAGGTTCGGAACTCCGGGAAGAATACAATCTGAGCGGGAGAATGGTCGAAAGATGCTACGGAGCCAATGACATTCATGCCCTGTCCGGAGCCGGCGCCTGGTGCGGCTCGCCCGCCGAATTGTGCAGGTTCGTGGCCGCCATCGACGGGAGGCCCGAAGTCAGGGACATAATTTCAGAGGAAAGCGTTGCCGCCATGACGGAATATTTCGATCCGGATACGTTTTCATTAGGCTGGAACGACACCAGACCCGACGGGGAATGGACCAGGACAGGGACCCTCGGAGGTACAAGCGCCCTTATAAAATACTATCCGGACGGAGAATGCTGGATAATGGTTACAAACACGAGCACCTGGAAAGGGCCGGGATTCACGAAATACACCGAAAGTCTGTTCAGAAACTGCAGGGCAAGATACAGCGGACTTCTTCCGGAGACGGATTTGTTCAGTGCGGCTGGAAATCAGTAGTATTTTACCGGCATTTCACCGGAAAGCACTGCATAGCCGTTCTCGGCGAGCGAATCCATCTCGTTGCCTCCGGGATATATCTCCACCGGGGCTATGAATGAGACCCTGTCGGAAATTTTTCTCATCAATGCCGAATTGAAGGCAATGCCTCCCGTCAGGATAATGACATCGACTTTTCCGCAGACGTCAGCAGAAAGGCCTGCAATATACTTGGCGATACCCAGGCAGAAACCCTCCAGGAATATCGCCGCCCTCTCGTCTCCGGAGTCCGCCAGAGAGACCACGGACTTGAAATCGTTCGTCCCGAAATAGGCCACGACTCCTCCGTGCCCCACAAGGATGCGCTTCACTTCGTCACGCGTATATTTTCCGCTGAAACACATGTCGATCAGAGGGAATGCCGGGACAGTCCCGGCCCTTTCCGTGCTTATGGGTCCGTCGCCTCCCAACGCATCGTTCGTATCCACTATTTTGCCATCCTGATGCAAAGTCACGGACGTACCGCCGCCGATATGGGCGACTATGGCCGTGACATCCCGGGCCTTCAAGCCTTTAGACGCAGCATAATGGCGCACAACGGCACGCGAATTCAAGGCGTGGCAGAGCGGACGTCGGCGGAACTCGGGAATTCCCCCTATTCTGGCTTCCGGGAGCATTTCATCTGCCATCGGAGGGTCCGCAATATATGCCCTGCAGATACCGGACATGCCTTTCTCTGCCCGGATACGGTTAATTTCCGAAGCCAGTTCAGCAGCGATGAGCCCGCACAGGTTGCAGGCATGAACGCCGTTCCTGCAGGCCCGCAAGGCCGAAGACAGGCTCCCGGTCACCTCGTAGACACCTGTCTGGATCGGGGTCACGAGACCGCCTCTGGCCATAATCACATCGATATCTTCCAGACGGACCCCCCGAGAACCAAGAAACTCTGTAATGGTAGTCAGTCTCATGGACTCCTGATCCATTACAGAGTCGAATCCGGATAAAATTTCCAGGTCATGAAGTATGTTCTTCTCGAACACCTTCTTTCCTGAATCATAATATCCTATCTTGGTAGAGGTCGATCCGGTATTCAATGCCAAAATCTTCCCCGACATGACGGATTATTTTGCAGCCATGGCAGCTATGGCTATGGAATTAAGTTTCGTATCTATACTGTCGGCACGGCTCGAAAGTACGCACGGAACCTTGGCTCCCACCACCATGCCTGCCTGCTTCACGTCTGCAGCCAGTTTGGAGTTCGTCTTGTAGAATACGTTCGCAGACTCGATGTTCGGGAACAGAAGACAGTCGGCATCACCGGCCACAGGGCTGACGAGATGCTTGATTTCGACAGACTCCATATCTATGGCCACGTCGAGTGCGAGAGGGCCGTCGGCTATGCAGCCCTTGATTTCCCCGCGGTCCACTTTCTTGGCCAGTACGGCAGCCTCAACGCAGGCCGGCATTTTCTCCAGCATCTGCTCGGTAGCCGCGATGATAGCCACCTTAGGGCAGGCTATGCCCATCGCATGTGCCGTATTCACCAGATAATTCAGCATAGCTTTCTTCTGGGACAGGTCAGGAAGAGGTATCACGGCCATATCGCTCAGGAAGATAAGCTTGTGGTAATTCGGATTCTGGATTACCGAAACGTGGCTAAGAACGGCCTTTGGAGGCAGAAGTCCGGTTTCCTTGTTCAGTATGGCTCTCATAAACTTGTCCGTACTGCAGAGCCCCTTCATCAGAATATCCCCCATTCCCTGATTGACCATCGTGACGGCCTGCGACACGGCGGGAAGTTCCGAAGGATTATGGATAACCGTGAACTTGTTCACGTCTATACCGTCTTTCTGGCACTGCTCCCTGATAAGGTTCTCGTCACCTACCAGAGTCGCGTCTATCATTCCGAGGTCGACAGCCTTGCTGGCTGCGGCAATGGTATGACCGTCCACCGCCCAAGCTGCGACCATTCTCTTTTTGGCACCCCTGCCTGCAAGTTCGGCAAAGATATCTTCGAATTTCGTAAACATTTCTAACAGGTTTTATTGGTTATTGTCATTCACTATATGCATGGTATCCTGGGCTATGACGAGCTCTTCGTTCGTGGTTATGACGGCTACCTTGACCTTGGAATCAGGAAGAGAAATCAGAGTGTCCTTCCCTGTGGCCACATTGGCCTCGTAATCGAATTTCAGTCCGAGATACGAAAGATTTTCGCACACCCTGCGGCGCAGGCGGCTGTTGTTCTCCCCTATCCCGCCTGTAAAGACGATGAGATCCACACCGTTCATCACCGCAGCGTAAGCGCCGATATACTTCGTAATGTCGTAAACCAGTTTTTTCAGTGTCAGTTTCGCTTTCCTGTCTCCGGCGTTTGCTGCATCGTTCAAATCCCGCGCATCGGACGATATGCAGGACAGGCCGAGAAAACCGCTCTTCTTGTTGAGCACCGCGTGGATTTCTTCCGCGGAAAGATTTTCCTTTTCCTGAAGGTAAGTGACCACTTCAGGGTCGATGTTTCCGCATCGGGTCCCCATGATGATGCCTTCGAGCGGAGTAAAGCCCATGGACGTGTCTATCGACTTGCCGTTTGCCACGGCCGTGATGGAACTTCCGTTGCCGAGATGACAGGTGATTATCTTAGAGTTGTCCAGGTCGAGACCGGTGAATCTGGCTCCCTTGGCGGAAACGAACTTGTGGCTGGTGCCGTGGAACCCGTAGCGGCGGATTCTGTATTTTTCATAATATTCGTAAGGAAGAGCGTACATATAGGCGTATGCCGGCATCGTCTGATGGAAAGCGGTATCGAACACGGCGACCTGCGGAACAGTAGGCAGAACCTCGGATACAGCCTTGATTCCCAACAGGTTCGCAGGGTTATGCAGAGGCGCGATATCGCAGCATTTCTCTATCTGCGCCATGACCTCGTCGTCTATAAGCTTGCTGCAGAAGAATTCCTCCCCGCCATGAACCACACGATGCCCGACTGCCTCGATGTCTTCGAGGGTGGAAAGGACACCGAACTCCTTGTCCAGCAATGCATCCATAACGACTTTTATGCCCACCGTGTGATCCGGAATAGGCATTTCCCTTACATACTTTTCTTTCCCGGCAGTCTGGTGCTTGATGCATCCGGCTTCCATTCCGATTCTTTCGACAAGACCTTTGGCCATCAGGTCGAAGACTTCGTCGCTCTTCATATCGAGAAGCTGATACTTGAGGGACGAACTTCCGCAATTCAATACAAGGATTATCATATTATAAAGACTAAATAATTTTCCGCAAATCAATGCAAAGTTATAAAAATAATGAGTATTTTAGCAAAAATTCATTAAAATCGTAAGAAATGGTAGAGGGGAAGGAGTCCGTGCTGTACGCATTGCCATTCTGCGCCGGTACCGTTACCGGAATTTTCCTTTGCGGAATCGGGATTTTCAATCCGGAAATATGTTATGCCTCTGCCGCCGTTTCGGCGGCGGGCAGCATTGCGCTGGCAGGAACCGCCGTTTTGGCCCGCCGGAAGACCCCGGCATTGCCGCGGCAGGCGGCCGTCATATTGTCGGTATTTTTCTGCGGCATTTTCTGCTGGTCGACCTACAGGATAGGTGAAGTATCCGAACCCGGAGAGCCCGGCCTGGCTGAAAAGGCCACCGCCCCGGCCGCAGTATGGCTGAAATCCGGCATAGATTCGCTGCCGCTGGAGGACTATGGAAGCAACGCACTCATAAAGGCTCTGATAACCGGGGACAAATCCGACGTCCCTGCCGAAGTCAACAGGGTCTTCAGGGACAGCGGAGCCTCCCACATCCTCGCCCTGTCGGGAATGCACCTGGCCCTGATTTACGTAATCCTCACCAAACTGCTGGCCATTCTCGGCCGGTCTAGGAAAGCCGATGCGGCAAGATTTGCCGTCATAGTCGGATCGACGTTCTTCTATTCGGTGATGACCGGCTCGTCTCCTTCCATCATCAGAGCCTTCCTGTTCATCGTACTCAGGGAAACTGCCCTGTTGTCGGGGCGCAGGGCACGGAACGTAAACATACTGTGTTTCGGGCTGACTGTCCAGTGCGCCCTGAATCCTGGCGTAATCACATCCGCAAGTTTCCAGCTGTCGTATCTGGCAATGTGCGGCATCTATTTCCTGTATCCGTATCTGAGGGATATGTATCCTGCCGACGTGCCCGTAATCAGAAAGATATGGAACAGTGCAGCCATGTCTATATCCTGCCAGGCGTTTACGGGGCCTCTGGCATGGGTGCTGTTCGGCTCGGCACCCGTCTACTTCATCATTACCAATCTGATAGCCATCCCGCTGACCTCGGCTCTGATGCCGGTGGCTTTTGCGGCAGCCCTTCTCCATCGGGCGGGGCTTTGTCCGGAGTTTCTCATCAGGGGAATCGACTGGTGCTGCGAGGCCGTGATTTTCAGCCTTGCGGTGATATGCTCACTGCCCTGACCCCTCGGGGAATTTCGGAAAGGAAAAATCAAAGCAGTTCCAGAGAAAGTCCGGAAGATGTCCAGGTCTTCATCTGTCCGGCCTCTTCATAAATCAGACAGGCTTCAAGATCATCCCTGCTTTCTATGAAGTCCCTGGCTTTCGCGAAGCCTGCGACCATACAGTAAGTGGCCAGCGCATCGGCTTCCGTCGCCGTTCCGGCAATGACGGTAGCACTCAACAGGGAATGTTCGACCGGATAGCCTGTCCTGGGGTCGATCGTATGAGCGTATTTCTTTCCGTCACGCACATAGAATTTCCTGTAATTTCCGGAAGTGACCACCCCGCGCGGCTCCGGGCCTGTTCTGAATATGCCCTGCATATCCTGTCCCGGAGAGTAGTTCCCGTCCACAGGCCTGTCTATGCCTATGCTCCAGGGTTCTCCGGACTGGTTCAGTCCTTCGCAATATATCTCTCCGCCCACATCCACGAGCATTGCGTCCACTCCGAGA
Organism: uncultured Bacteroidales bacterium; assembly: GCA_944325765.1. GTDB lineage: Bacteria > Bacteroidota > Bacteroidia > Bacteroidales > UBA932 > Cryptobacteroides. Next base: position 10,083 of record CALVBH010000105.1, on the reverse strand, counting down.
GAATGCAGATATGAAGCGACGAGATCAGCCGAATAACCCTGCGCGATGGCATTGAAATTCAGTTCCGGAAGACTTCCCGAGTCTTTCAGAAGAATCATTCGGGAAGAAGCGAACCCGTCGGCATCTGTCACCAGGGTGTCGGTCAGCCTGTCCATACCCGTACCGGCAAGCGCCTCGCGCACTTTCTGCGCGGACGGAAGCGAGTCGGAAGTGAAGCCGAACCCCCAAAGGTCGAAAAGCGGGGCGCAGGAGACATCGAAACTGCCTCCGGTCATATCGTAATATTTCCGTGACAGCCGGTACAGCTGTGTGAACACCTCATCGGGAACGACTTTTTCCCCGGCATTGAAACGGCTCAGGATGGAGCCCCTGTTATACCCGGAAACGGAATTGTCTATCTTCTCGAGAACAGAATCGATGCCTTCCCTGACATCCGCCGCCCTGAGGATTTTCCCGTCGCGGGTTGCAAGATCCAGTTTCACGGAATATACGCCTCCCTGCGCAAAACCGGTTATACCTTCATACTTCTGCCTCGGCGAACACGCCGAAAAAAGGATACAGAACAGAAAGGTGGCTGCAACTGTCTTTTTCATAATGCCGGAAATTTTATTGAATGCGAATTTATGGATTTTTTTCGTACATTTGCAATTTGCGTGGTCCGGCAAACAGGTAACCAGACACTTTTTTAATCTTTCAAGACAACTGTAACGGAAATGACTGTTTCGAGAAACATAATGTATGTAATGGGAGCCGCAGCCGCGGTTCTCTGCCTTTTCTCCTGCAAAAAGGACGAGAGTTCAGAAACCCTGCCTTCTCTCGGAGGCTCGGTCAGGTTCGAGGTGGATGCGTATGTGGATATGAATGAATGGACCGCGGACGATGCAGCGGGGGTAACGTCGGACACACCTGGCACCATCACCGTCAACCCGACGGGAATTTACCATCCGGAAGGCGGCGATTTCGGATATTACTGCCGCGCTTCATGGAAAGAAAAGAACGATACCATAACGGATGGCAATCCGGTAGTTCTGATTCTTCCCAAGGATTCCATAGGGACATTCACCGTAAGCTGTACGGCATACGCATCAGGATACTATTCGTCTTCATCTACGGCATACGTGACTACCGTCCGTCCTGATTTGACGCTGATAGACATTAAATCAGGGTACACGGGGAACTACGGAGAACCTGTCAATGATTCCAGGAACGGTATTTCATACGGGACTGTACAGGCAGGAAACTACTGGTGGTTTACACAGAATCTGGCATACGACGGTTCTGATACGGACAAGAAAATCGGGATTCCATACGAAGGCTGCGAGGCTATGTCCGACGTTTTCGGAAGATACTACACCTACGAGGAAGCATTGACGGCCTGCCCTGACGGATGGGAACTTCCGGACAAGGATGCGTGGCTTGATCTGGCCAATGCTTTAAGGGACGGCGAAGAGGCTTTTTCCGAAGATGATGCCTTCTCGAATTTCCCGGAGATAGCCGGGAAAATGATGGTGGAAGCCAAATTCAATTCAAAGGACAATGAAATGTGGAGATACACAGGTATAAAGATAACCAATTCGTCCGGGCTGTCGGTAATTCCGTGCGGTTTTGCCAACATATCGCCGTCCGGAGGCTTATTCCACGATTCCGCCAACAAATATGCTGCATTCTGGGTAGGCGGGGCTGATCCGGGAGACGAGAATGCTTTTATCAGGATGATTTACTTCGGTTCGGCTGATCTGGAAATATCTTCCGTGCCGAAAACATCGTTCGCAGCATCTGTAAGGTGCGTAAAAAGTCTGTAATCACACTAATCAATATTATGAAAAAGGCTCTTATAATCATCATTGCCGTGCTGGCTGTGATTGTCATCTGGGGCGTTTCAGGGTACAACTCGCTCGTTTCCAATGAAGAAACCGTGAAATCAGCCTGGTCTCAGGTAGAAAACGTATATCAGAGGAGGCTCGACCTGATACCGAACCTCGTATCCACCGTGAAAGGTTATGCGTCCCACGAGAAGGAGACGCTGGAAAGCGTAGTGGAAGCCCGGACGAAAGCCACCCGGATATCTGTAAATCCGGAAGATCTGACGGAAGAGAACATAGCCGCCTTCCAGAAGGCACAGGGCGAAATCGGCACTGCACTCGGCAGACTGCTTGCAATCACCGAGAACTATCCGGACCTGAAGGCCAACCAGAATTTCATGGAACTCCAGGCGGAACTTGCAGGAACGGAAAACAGGATTTCCACGGAAAGGCGCAAATACAACGAGGCCGCCCGTCACTACAACACGATGGTCCGCCGTTTCCCGAAAAACCTTCTGGCCTCGATGTTCGGTTTCGGGCAGAAAGGCTATTTCGAAGCTGACGAGACAGCATCGCAGGCTCCCAAGGTAGAATTCTGACCGTATGAAACCTGAGGATTTTCTCGATAGGAAAGGACGGGATCTGATAGTTTCCGCCATTCAGGAGGCGGAGAAACACACATCCGGCGAAATCCGTGTGCACATCGACGGAACATGCAAGGGTGATGCATACGCCAAGGCCGTGGAAGTCTTTTACAGACTCGGGATGGACAAAACAGCCGCACGCAACGGCGTTCTCATCTATGTGGCCTGCAATTCAAAAGTCTTCGCCATAATAGGAGACATCGGCATAAACGAAGCCGTACCTGCGGATTTCTGGAACGAAGTATCCGGACACATCGGCTCCAGTTTCAGCAAAGGGCTGTTCGCCGAAGGGCTTGCCGATGCCGTAAAGATGGCAGGCTTGAAACTCAAGACCTATTTTCCTTACAGCGCCGGCGACGTCAACGAACAGTCGGACGAAGTTTCATTTGAAAAATGAGAAATTACCGTAAATATCTTGCCGCCATACTGCTGCTTGCCGCCGGTGTCACGTCGGCTGTCGCGATACCTTCGAAACCGAATCCGCCGAGACTCGTGAACGACTATGCCGGAGTATTTCATGCTTCACAACGGATGGCACTGGAAAGAAAACTGACGGCATTCGATGACAGCACCTCGAACCAGATAACGGTAGTCACCGTAAACGACCTTGAGGGCTATTCCCCTGCAGAATACGGAACGGAAATAGGTCTGAGATGGGAAGTCGGCTCGAAAAATTTCGACAACGGCATCGTGGTTTTGGTCAAGCCTAAAACGGCCGGCTCGGACGGTCAGGTCAACATCAGTGTCGGCTACGGTCTCGAGGGTGCGATTCCGGACAGTTATGCCAAAAGAATAATAAACAACGAGATGATTCCGGCATTCTCCCGCGGGGACTATTTCGCAGGGGTAGACAACGCCTGCACCGTCCTCATGCAGCTGGCATCCGGAGAAATCGATGCTCCACGCGAGACGACGGGAAGCGGAAGTTCTATGTGGATAGTACTGTTTTTAATACTGTTCCTGATAATATTATTTCGAGGCAAGAACAACCGCAAAGGCCGAAGGAACAATGGAAACAACCGTAAAATCACCTCCAACCCGGATTTTCTCAAAGGGCTGATTATCGGAAGTCTGCTCAACAATTCCGGGAACAGCAGCCCCGATCATTATGGCGGTTCGTTCGGAGGAGGATTCGGCGGCTTCGGAGGAGGCTCGTTCGGGGGTGGAGGAGCAAGCGGAAGCTGGTGAATTACCTTAAATCAGTAATTATGTAGTTGCTGTCCAAAGTACTGACATCGAAAGTATACAGACTGCTGTCGGCAGCGGATGAAAACGAAAATGACGGGATCGTGCAGTCTATCACGGTTCCGTCTTTCAGTTCAAGCCTTGCAAAGGCAATCCTGTCGCCGGTCACGGCAATGCCCGCCACGAGTTCCCTGATGTTCGAGGAAGACCCGGCTTCGAGTCTGTATGTCCGGATATCCGTACCGCCATCTTCCGAAACCGATGCTACGGAAAACAATTCGCCGAATTGTCTTAATAAGGACAACGGATTGGCTTCCACCGCGTCTGCCGATGAATCATACGCTTCAATCACCACTTCGCGGGCAGCCCTGTCCACAGTCCAGACAACAGTCCCGTCGCAATAGATTTCGAGTCCGTCGGCCTCGGTTCTGTAAGCGCTGCCCTGCATGACTGACCGGCCGTGCCCCTTCACTTCCGGACTTCCGGAGCGCTTCACCGAGTATTCGTATGAAAACGAGGCTGTAGAAGATCCGAGCATGGACAAAAAGATATCTAAAGGCTCACCGGACACAAATAATGTCAGGGCTGAAAAAAAAGAAAGAAAAATTCCCATAAACACAGAAACTGTACTGACTGCTTATCCCACAAAAGCCTTTATGACAGGTTCGAGCTCCGCGAGGTCCTGAATAAGAACCTGGCGCGGCTTCGAGCCTTCCTGCGGGCCGACGATTCCGGCCGCTTCGAGCTGGTCCATGATTTTCCCGGCACGGGCATACCCGACACCGAGTTTTCTCTGAAGATCGGAAGTAGAGCCTTTCTGAGTGGTCACCACGAGTTTGGCCGCTTCTTCGAACATAGCATCGATATTCTGCTTATCTATCAGGCCTCCCCCGGCCGAATCGTCGGCGGAGTTGACAGGCGGAAGATAATACGGATTATTGTAACTCCTCTTGTATCCTGTTTGGTCGGCGATGAATCTGGTCACGGCGCTTATTTCCTTCAGGCCTATCAGGGCGCACTGCACACGTTCCGAATCTATGCCGGAATAATAAAGCATATCTCCTTTTCCGATAAGCCGCTCGGCACCTGGAGAATCGATAATCGTGGACGAATCCACCCGGGTGGAAACCCTGAATGCTATCCTGGTAGGGAAATTCGTCTTGATAAGTCCGGTGATGACGTCCACGGACGGACGCTGCGTGGCGATAATCACATGAATGCCCGCAGCACGTCCTTTCTGCGCGAGCCTTATGATGGACGTGGTAATGCTCTTCGAGAGGTTTTTCATATTTCCACCCATTCCGCCGGTCATAATCAGGTCGGCATACTCGTCTATGATTACGACGATATACGGCATGTACCTGTGTCCTTCGGTAGGGAGGAGACGTCTGTCGCGGTACTTGTCATTGTAAAGCTTGACATCGTTTACAACAGCCTTGCTGAAAAGAAGATAGCGGGCATCCATCTCGATACAGAGCGAACGCAGGATCTGCTCGGCCTGTTCCGGATTCTTGACTATGGATTTCTCGACCTGTTCCTTCTCGTCTCCGGCATCCGGCAAAACGGCAAGATAATGCTTCAGCAGTCTGGAATATACGGTAAATTCGACCATCTTGGGGTCGATGAAGACGAATTTCAGTTCTGAAGGGTGCTTCGCATACAGCAGAGATGTGACTATGACGTTGAGTCCGACGGATTTACCCTGCTTTGTGGCACCCGCCACCAGCAGGTGCGGTGCATCCGCCAGGTCGAAAACCTTGACTTTCTGTGTGATGGTATAACCTATGGCGACCGGAAGTTCAGCCTTGCTGTGGCGGAAGGCCTCATCGTTCAGCATGGATTTGAGAGGGACGATGGATGCCCTGTCGTTGGCCACCTCGATACCGACCGAATCCGAAAGGCGGACTACTCGCACACCTTTGGCGTTCAGGGACATGGCTATATCCTGCTCAAGATTCTTTATGGCCGATATCTTGACACCCGGCGCAGGGACCACCTTGTACAGGGTGACGGTCGGACCGACGCAGGCTGTAACTCTTTCCACCTGGATTTTATAGCTGAGCAGTGTCGCGCGGATCTTGTTGTTGTTCCTTTCCAGTTCCTCTGAAGCGACTTCATGGCGGCCCGAAGCATAGTCATCCAGCAGATCGAGCGGAGGAAATTCGAACTTTTCCAGTTCTTCCCGGACATCTATTCTCGGCAGGTCCGCCGTTACCTTCGAGGAAAAACCGTCTCCCTTGACCACTTCCAGTCCGGCCCCCTCCGGTGCCGGTTCCCCGTATCCGTCTCCGGATTCCCGTTCGGATTCGGGCTCGGGGGATTCATATCCAGGCTGCCGCTGTACGGATAATGCAGGTTCAGACGGAACAGCCGCCTCAACCTCTGCCTCCGGCTCAATCTCCTGCCCGTACTCCGGTACCATATCCGCACCTGACATTGCCTCCGAAAACACATCCTGTCCGCAAACAGCGGATACGGACTCCTCCAGAGGTTTCCGCTTCCTTTCACCGAGCTGCAGAAGCCACGCGGAAAACCTGCCTGATACGAGCAGCAGCCACGAAGCCAGGAATATCAGCAATATTATAAATGAAACGATAGATCCTGTCAGATTTTTCATGGCGGAAACTATCACATCGCCGCAGTCTCCGCCGAGACCGCCGCCGAATGCGTTGTCGCAGCCGAACAGAGCCGAAAAGAAAGCCAGAACCAGGGAAAAGACGAAAGCGCCGGAGAGGGCTATGACCAGAGTCCTCGAATATGAAATGCCGTTCTTTCCGAAAAGCAGCCGCAGGGAATACGCGCCAGGAAGGTAAACTATGGCGAAACTTCCGAGTCCGAAGCATACAGAGCACAGGAAATGCGCCCACCCATATCCTAACTTACCGGCCATATTGCTGACTTTCACGCTTTTCCTTATCATTTCCGGATCCGACATCAGGCTGAAATCGGTTTTCCACGTAAAGAGATATGAAAAAAGCGCGATGAAGGTAAACACGGCAAAAGCCCCGAGCAAAAGCCCCGCTATCTTTTTCAGAATCCGTTTCTTCCGGTCATCGACAGCAGGCAGTCTGAATACGGGTCCTTTCTTCGGCTTGCCGTTCCCGGCTTTCTTTCTTTGAGACTCCGGCATATATTCCTTTTCGCTTTCCAGGGAGATGCTCCGGACGGAACCGCTCCCCTACTTTCTGTTGTTTTTAATACGGTTGGTCTTCATTCTCTGCATCATACGGGGTTTCTGTCCGTTATTCATGCCAGGTCTGCCGAAATACTGGTCCGAAGGAATCCTCGAAAGATGCATGCCTTCCGGAATGACAATCCTGCCTCCGGAAAGCTTTACAAGGTCGCTGAATATCGTCTCGTCTGAAACGCTGTCCTTGTTCCATATCAGATACTGCTGCCGCATATATACGGCGATGGAACGGATCATGGCGTTCTTCTCTTCGCCATCTTCCTTGTCAGCGACGAGATTTATGATATTTTCTATGTTCTTTCCGTAGTGGGCGATCCTGACAGGCCTGCTTTTCATAGGTATTTCTACCGGAGCCGTGTAAAGATCTTCCTGTTTTGGGACAGGATACGGTGAATCCACATCGAGGTCGAAACCCGAAATGATGAACATGTGGTCCCACAACTTGTGTTCATAGTCTTCCTGCAGATGCACGAGAGGATTTACGGTTTCCATCACGCCGATGACTGCCCTGGCCTGTCTGTTCCGTTCCTCCCTGTCGGGAATCGACTTTACGTATTCTATCATTTTCTGCACATTGCGTCCGTACTCCGGAAACTGAAGTCTGCGTTTCTGCGTATTGTACGTAAGCGGCATCCGGATTTCCCTGTTATCCCCGTTTTCCATTTAATCCTATTTTAGTCAAACCGGACAAAGATACTCAAAATATGCGGAATTTACTATCTTTGGCGGATTTTTGAAAATATATGGTATATCTGATATTGACATTGGCGGCAGGAATATGCGCCGGACGGCTGCTGAATCGCTTCCGCTTTCTGAAACATACGGGTGCGGCGGTTTCCGTCATCATCTGCCTTATGCTGTTTGTCATGGGCGTAAAGATCGGGGCAGACGAAAATATTCTGAAGAACGTATCCGCGCTGGGTCTGCAGGCGCTTCTGTTTGCAGCGGCAGGCATAGCCGGCAGCGTTCTGGCCGCGTCTCTTCTATACCGGACCGTCTACAGGGATAAAACGGAGGGAAAGTCATGAAAGGGACAGTGGCGGTCCTGCTGTGCTTCATTGCCGGCTGCGCAGCCGGCTGGAGCGGAATCATCGATATGGATAAGTTCGGAGATGCCTGGGATGACGCGACGATGTACATCCTGTATCTTCTGATTTTCACCGTGGGCATCGGCATGGGATGCAACAGGGATCTCAAACGCATGTTCAAGGCAGTAACGCCGGGACTGCTGCTTCTGCCGGCGGCGACGATAGCCGGTTCCCTGCTGTTCTCGGCAGCCGCAAGCCTTTTCCTCTCAAAATGGAGCCTGTCCGACTGTCTGGCCGTAGGAAGCGGTCTGGGGTATTATTCTCTGTCATCGGTACTCATTGCCGAATACAAGGAGGCGTCTCTCGGAGTACAGGCTGCGGCGGAACTGGGAACCATAGCATTGCTGACGAATATTTTCAGGGAACTGTTCACATTGCTTGGCGCCCGGGCATTGAAAAGACATTTCGGGCCTTATGCTCCGGTCGCATCGGCAGGAGCGACGGCCATGGACGTATGCCTGCCAGTGATACTCAGGACCTCCGGAAGCGGAATCCTGCCCGCCGCCATAGTCAGCGGAGTCATCTGTGATTTCAGCGTACCGTTTCTGGTCCCGTTCTTCTGCTCCTTCTGACCTCCCGGACTCAGGCGTGACGCGGACGGATTTTCCTGAAGACCTTGCTGATGGTGCCCTGAATGGTACCGGTAAGGATTATTACCGTCACCGCGACAAGGACCAGCAGGATGCCGAAGCCTTCGCGCAGAGTAAAGTCTTCTCCGAAGACCAATGCGCCTATACATACGGCCGTCAGGGGCTCCAACGCCCCCAATACCGATGTAAGCGTTCCTCCGATGTTCTGTACGGCCAGCACCAGGGTAATATTCGACACCACTGTCGGCAGAACCGCCAGAAGTATCAGACTGCCGACCGAACTTAAATCCGGCGGCAGCTGCGGACCGCCTGCCGCAATATCCTTGACGGCAAATATCAGAGTCGTAAAGATAAAGACATAGAACGCGAGTTTGCGGCTGTTCATATTCCTCACCCTCGATTTGTTTACCCCGACTATGTAACTGCCGTATGCCACTGCCGAGAGGAGCACTATAATGATTCCTTTCACGTCAGGCCTGATTCCGGAAGACGGCAGGGAAAGCAGGGCCACGCCGCAGACTGCCAGGGCTATGGCTATCCACGTGAGCCATGAGGATTTTTCCCTGAAGATGAGGAACATCAGCAGTGAGACGAAGACAGGATAGGTAAAATGCAGGGTAGTGGCCACTCCCGCACCCATATAACCGTAGCCGCACAGCAGGAAAAGGGATGAAAACGTATAGAACAGCGACAGCAGCACGAAGACCGGCAGGTCCTTCGCTTCTATCCTGAAGGATTCCTTTTTTACAAGCATGACACAGCCCAGAGCCACGGACGCAAAAAGGAATCTGTAAAAAAGAATCGAGTCATACTCCATGCCTTTCCCTATCAGCGGGAGTGTGAACAGCGGTATCAGTCCGAATGTGACCGATGTCGCCATCCCGTATAAAATACCTTTCAATCTGCCCATATCCATAAAATTTGCGGGCGCAAAAATAGCATTTTTTTCATATTCCGCATAGTCAGGAAGATTTCCGGTAACTGGAAACGGCCCAGGCCACCATTGCGATGCCGATGGCAGCAAGGCCGGCGGCATCGTACCAGATATCGGAGAAGGTGCTGCCCTTGAGGTAGACGGAGCGCATGGCATCGGCATAATACCGCATCGGATTGAGATATGTGATTGCCTGCGCCCAGTCTGGCATGGAGGCTATCGGGGTGAAGATGCCGCTCATGAGCATGAATATCACGGCGAAGAACCAGATGACGAACATGGCCTGCTGGGCATTGCTGCTGTAGTTGGAGATGAGAAGTCCGAGCCCGGCCATCACGATTATGTCAAGGGTGGTATAAAGGTAGAGCCACAGCACATTCCCCCGGCACACATAGCCGAAGACGGCCCAGGCAATCAGAAGACAGGCAGTCAGCACAAAGAAGGCTATCGCCCAATAAGGGATCATCTTGCAGATGATGAAGGCAGACTTGCTCACCGGCGTGACATTTATCTGCTCTATGGTGCCGGTCTCCTTCTCCGAGACGATGTTCATGGATGGAAGAAAGGCTGTGATCATGGTGATGCCTATGACTATCAGCGCAGGTATCATGAACAGTTTGTAGTCGAGGTGGGTATTGAAATAGTATTTC
>CALVBH010000104.1 GCA_944325765.1 uncultured Bacteroidales bacterium | reverse complement strand
GACATTCTCGTAAATGAAGGTCCGGCACTCATCCGGGACCTGATTGAAAAGGGCATGCATTTCGATGTCACAGAAAGCGGGAAACTCGCTCTCGGGCTTGAAGGCGGGCATCACCGCAGGAGAATCCTGCATGCCGGAGGAGACGCTACGGGACGTTTCGTCACATCGTTCGTCCTGGACCTCGTCAGAAAGGAAAAGAACATAGACATCATTCCCCACTGCGCCCTTACCGGGCTGCTGGTCACCGACGGATGCTGCGACGGTATCAGATGCTGGAATTTCAGAGACTCTTCCGAATATCTGATTTACGGAAGGGATATCATTCTGGCCAGCGGCGGAGCGGCGGCGATTTACGGCAGGACGACTAATCCCGGAACCACTACCGGCGACGGGCTGGCCATAGCCTATAAGGCAGGATGCAGTGTGGAAGACATGGAGTTCATCCAGTTCCACCCCACGGCCATTGCCAAAGAAGGGGCGGACAGTTTCCTGGTCAGCGAAGCGGTTCGCGGAGAAGGCGCATACCTTCTGAACCTGAAAGGCGAAAGATTCATGGTCGGGGCACACGAACTCGCGGAGCTGGCTCCGAGGGATGTCGTGGCCCAGAATATCGACGCCCAGATCAGAAAGGAAGGACGGGGATTCGTGTATCTGTCGTTAAGCCACCTGGATCCGGCTATGGTCAAGTCGCGTTTTCCTACCATTTACGCGAAATGCCGGGAATACGGCATAGATATGTGCGACAGGATTCCCGTCGCCCCCGCAGCGCACTATACGGTAGGAGGAGTCTGCTGCGACGAGAACGGGGAAAGCGACATCAGGCACCTTTATGTCTGCGGGGAAGTCGCGTCTACCGGCATTATGGGAGCCAACAGACTGGCGTCCAATTCATTGATAGAGTGTATGGTCTTCGCTCAGAGAGCGGTAAGGGATTCATTGGAACGACGCGGCGGAGTGAAAGAAGCGCGACGTTACGGGAAATACTTCCATTGCCTTCCTGAAAACGAAAAAATGTATGCCCAGATCAAGGGAAAGGTCTCTGCGACAGTTTCCGAATATGCCGGCATCGTCAGAAATGAAGACGGGCTGGAAAAGGGACTGGCTGCGATAAAGGCTATCTGGAAAGAACTGAAGTCCGATCCGGCATTCTCCGAAGATGAAGTATACAGTGCCATGTGCGCCAATCTTATAGTGACAGCGAAACTCATCATCCGCGGGGCCCTGTTCCGCCAGGAAAGCCGGGGCTGCCATTTCAGGTCGGATTTTCCACGCGAAAGGGAAGAATTCCGGGTGCATACGGTACAGAAATCCGGAGCGGGTATCGTCCGCAAGGAGGTCATCACGAGCGGACGAAGCGAGCCGAAGGAGTAGCCGAAGGTTCTGCCGGATTGTCATCCCTGGCGAAGCCGGGGGATCTGCCGAATATTAACATACAAACCCCACATACCATGGACAAGGAAAATTTAATCGAAACACTGATCGACCTTGCGATCGAAGAAGACATATCGTCGGGCGACATCAGCACAGACGCCATAGTTCCGGTCAAATCCAGGGCTGCCGCCCTGATGACCGCCAAGGCTGACGGTGTCATTTCCGGACTCGGAATCATAAAAAGAGTATACGAACGCTTCGAGGAGAACTTCGAATGGCATCCGTTCGTAAGCGACGGACAGAGAGTCGTAAAAGGTGACAGGATTCTGGAAATCAAGGCAAGTTACAGAACTCTGCTATATGGCGAAAGGCTTTCTCTGAACATCCTGCAGAGAATGTCAGGCATAGCCACCGCGACTGCGGAATATATGGCTGAACTTGCCGGAACGAAGACCGTCATTCTGGATACGAGGAAGACGGCTCCCGGAATGCGCATCCTGGACAAGATGGCTGTCCGCGACGGCGGAGGGCACAATCACCGCATAGGGCTTTTCGATATGGTCATGCTCAAGGACAACCACATCAAGATCGCCGGAGGCATTCCCCAGGCCGTGGCCGCCGTCAGGAAGAACCTGCCGCTGAGTGTGAAACTGGAGGTGGAGACTACCTGTCTCGATGAAGTCCGCCAGGCTCTGGAAGCCGGAGCGGATATCATCATGTTCGACAACATGGACAATGCCGCTATGGCAGAAGCCGTGAAAATGGTAGCCGGCAGAGCCAAAACCGAGGCTTCCGGGAATATGAGCATTCAAAGGCTGAAGGAAGTGGCTGCTACCGGAGTCGATTTCATCAGCGTAGGGGCGTTGACCCACTCCGTGAAAGCCCTGGACATCAGTATGAACATCGAAATGGAATAGAGAATACATACGAGGGAGATACCCCTGCCGTACAGGCGTCTATGAGTAAAATTATGGATATCCGTAAAAAAATAACAGAGCTCAAGCGCGAGAGGAATGCCGTAATAGTGGCGCACTACTACGCACCTCCGGAAGTTCAGGACGTGGCCGATTTCCTCGGAGATTCCCTGGGGCTGTCAAGGATTGCCGCCGGGACAGATGCGGAAACCATAGTCTTCGGAGGAGTTCATTTTATGGCTGAGACTGCAGCCATCATCTCTCCGGAGAAAAAGGTCTATGCCCCTGCTCCGGATGCCGGCTGCTCACTGGCCGACAGCGTTGATGCCGCATCCCTGAGAAAATGGAAAAAGGAACATCCGGGAGGGATTGTGGTAAGCTATGTGAACACTACCGCTGCGGTAAAGGCCGAAACCGACTACTGCTGCACGTCAGCGAACGCAGTCAAGGTAGTGGAATCCCTGCCCGAGGGATGTGAAATACTGTTCGGTCCGGACAGGAATCTCGGCGCCCACATAATGAAAACCACCGGCCGCAGGATGAGCTTGTGGGACGGAGTCTGCACAGTACACGATGTCATTACGCCGGGAATGATCCGCGAAGCTGCAGAGCGTTACCCGGATGCCGATATACTCGTCCATCCGGAAGCGTCCTGCTCGTCCAGCGAAGACATCCTCTCCGGGGACAATATCTTTTTCTACTCCACGGCCGGGATGCTGGCACACGCGAGAAAATCGGAGAAAAAGAGATTCGTGATAGCCACCGAGACCGATACGCTGCACCAGCTGAAAAAGGAAAATCCGGGAAAGATCTTCATTCCGGTTTCCCCGGGAATAGTCTGCCGCGAAATGAAGAAAGTGACACTTGACGGCATCCTCGGCTGCCTGGAAAAGGGCGAAGGGGAAATCCGTCTCGAAGCCGGGCTCAGGGAACGTGCCCTGCTGCCGATCCGGCGTATGCTGGAAATCGGATAAGCCTCCCCTGCCGGGAAGGATACGTCCGGGCGAAAAAGACTGAAACGAAGAAATAAATTTGCTCCGGTCTCAGTTTTTAAGTATCTTTGCCGACCGTTCTGCCTCCGTAGTTTAATGGATAGAATTTCAGATTCCGGTTCTGACGGTTGGGGTTCGATTCCCCACGGGGGTACTGATAAAATCCATAAAGATATGAAAAAAGCATATGTTTTTCCAGGACAAGGTTCGCAGTTCCCCGGAATGGCGAAAGACTTGTACGAGTCCGATGCACGCGCAAAGGAAATGCTTGAAAAGGCCAATGAAATCCTCGGATTCAGAATAACCGACATAATGTTCAACGGCACTCCGGAAGAGCTCAAGGCCACGAAAGTGACACAGCCGGCAGTATTCCTGCACTCCACCGTGCTTGCCAAATGCTATGACGGTTTCCAGCCGGATATGGTGGCAGGACATTCCCTCGGAGAATTTTCCGCTCTCGCCGCTGCCGGAGCTATGGATTTCGAAGATGCCTTGAAGCTCGTATCCATCAGGGCACAGGCTATGCAGAAAGCCTGCGAAATCAAGCCGTCCACTATGGCTGCCATCATCGCACTTCCTACTGAGAAGGTCGAGGAAATCTGCGCAGGATGCCAGGGTATAGTAGTACCTGCAAACTACAACTGCGACGGTCAGATAGTGATTTCAGGTGAAATAGACGCCATAAACGAAGCCTGCGAGAAGATGAAGGCTGCCGGAGCGAAGCGCGCACTTATCCTCCAGGTAAGCGGAGCTTTCCACTCCCCTCTTATGGAACCTGCCCGCGAGGAGCTTGCCAAAGCCATAGAGACAACAGCGTTCAAGGTGCCGGTATGTCCTGTTTACCAGAACGTTACCGCACTTCCATCCACAGATCCTGATACCATAAAGAAAAATCTGCTTGCACAGCTGACATCTCCGGTAAAGTGGACTCAGACGGTAAAGAATATGATAGCTGACGGAGCCGGATACTTTATGGAAATCGGTCCCGGCACCGTGCTTCAGGGGCTTGTAAAGAAAATTGCCGGTACGGATGTTGCCATCGAAGGCATTTCGGCATTGAAATAATCCCGCGGACCCGGATCCGGATTTCCTTGCGGAAGCGGAAACGGGATAACAGAAAAAAACGGGGCTGTGT
>CALVBH010000103.1 GCA_944325765.1 uncultured Bacteroidales bacterium | reverse complement strand
TCGCAGGACCCATCTTCACGAGATCGTTTACCGGACCGATAATCAGGGAAAGCGGTGTCTTGAATTCGTGCGTGATATCCGTAAAAAACCTCAGCTGCATATCGTTCATCTCTTCTTCCTGGATATGTTTCAGCCGCTCGAGTTCCACTTCCCTCTTCAGGTTCTGCTGACGCAACAGTTCCCTCACGCCGGCATATCCTGCCAGCAAAGTACAGACAACATAAATGACCCAGGCCCACCAGGAGAACCAGGGAGCGGAAATGACCCTGATACCGAGAGTACGTACTGCCGCTACGGATACGTGTCCGGCCTGTGTGCCGTCAGCGACGAGGCTTTCCACTTCCAGTCTGTATGTGCCTGACTTCAGGTTCTTGTACGATATCTGGCTGTACTGTCCGTCAGTATATATCCAGTCCTTGTCGAACCCGACGAGCCTGTATCTCACATAGCTTTCCCTGATATTTTCATACGGAAGCACAGAAAAATCCACCGAAAAGTCATCCTGCCACCATCTCAGGCTCAAAGATGACTTGACGTTTATGAGACTGTCCGGGCTTTCCCTGCCAATCCCCGGCCGGGCTTTTTCCCCGTTTATGTAAAAATCCGAAAAGATAAT
Source organism: uncultured Bacteroidales bacterium (assembly GCA_944325765.1). Taxonomy (GTDB): domain Bacteria; phylum Bacteroidota; class Bacteroidia; order Bacteroidales; family UBA932; genus Cryptobacteroides. The sequence goes on along the minus strand of CALVBH010000103.1, from coordinate 16,654 downwards.
CTCAGACGGACAGTTTTTCCGGCTGATATCTTCCGGGACGAACCATGTTATGCCGCCCGGCCCTCCGAAATAGAGCCTGCCGTCCGGAGCGGATGAAGCCGCTTCCGAAAAAGTCGATGACAGCAAGCCATCCTGATACCGGAACACTTCGCACCTGCCGGAAGCCGGGGAATATTTCAGCAATGAGTTGGAACTGCCCATCCAGAGGTTTCCTCCGTCATCTTCGATGACAGACAATATCTTCCTGTCTATGATTTCCCCGCAGTCTGTCTGGACGAACCGGTCGGAATCAGGAGACTTTCTTAGAAGCCCTGCGTCAGTACCTATCCAGACCGTGGAATCCCTGGCCGTATGAATAGCCCAGATGGAATTGCTCGGAATGTAATTATCCCCGAATCCACTTATATTGTATATTTTCAACGACTCAGGAAAGCCGTCTGTACCCAGGACCAGTCTGAACAGTCCGGAGGTCGCTGTTCCCGCCCAAAGGCTTTTAGTCGAAGGCTCGTACTCCAATGTATAGATATCCTTTCCTGCCAATGAATGACAGATATCCGCCAGATTTTCCGCCCAGTCGGCAATGCCGTTTTCCTTCATGACCACAAGCCCGTTCCAGTTCGAAAAATACAGATTCCCGAAATCATCCTTCTCCACGGAAGTATAGCCGACCGACCTTTCCGGCAAATGTGCCGGTCGGACCTGAAAGGGAACATACCTGTGCGATGACTTTCCCGCATTCACGTATATGCCAGAAGTCGCTGCCAATATTTTCCCTCCCCTGTAATCTATGACCTTCTTTATTTCGACCGGCAGGACGGAAGGGATTTCCTGACATGGAGGACTGAGGGAAAAGCATTTGCTGTACTGGTTCCCGACACTGACATAAATATAGCCGCTGCCGGCATGAACGAAGCCTACAGGCTCTCCAAGACATCTTCCGAAACCTTGGAACGGCAACGCATTAAGGTCTGCGTATGCAAGCCCTTCATTCGTCCCGACCCAGAGAATATCCTGTCTGTCGACATAAAGGCAGGTCACGAAATCCGCCGGGAGCATCCGCTGGACAGCACTCCCCGCCCTGAGTTCCGTTCTGACCGTCATGGTGTCGGAATCGACGGCTATTATACCTCCTGTCTCTGTCCCGACCAGAAGATGCCCGCTTATGGGGTTATGGAAGAGTGTCCTTATGTTGACAGGATTCCCGAGACTTATCTCATCAATCCTGTAGCCGCTCCCCCCCCCATCCGGCGTGAAGAAAAAGAGTTCGGCAGACGTAGCCGCGAAAAAACCTGTCCCGTCTTCCGTAGCCGCAGCAGCCCGATACGCACCTGCGGGCAGATTTTCGATTTTCCGGTATTCTCCCTGCCCGTAAGCGCAGATGCCCTGGTCTGTCAGGACAAGCAGCTCGTCATTCCAGCGGAAAAACCCGTTCACTCCGAGACCGTAGACCGAAGACTCCAGAACAGGCTTGCACTCCCATGCTTCGGTATCTATCATAAGGATTCCGTTTGAAGTCGCGGCCAGAATCCTGCTGTCGTCCATTTCGGCGAAGGAATTGATTTTCCTGTAATTGTCCGGAACATCCAGTCTGGTGATGCTGCCGGAAATCTGGGAATAGCAGTTTATGCCGCTGCCTTCGGTTCCTATCCAGATACGGTCCAGGGAATCTTCATACAGGCAGAGAATCCTGTTCCCGGACAATGTTCCCTCGTCGGCTGACTTGTGGCGGAACACTTCTATCTTTTTCCCGTCATACCTGTTCAATCCGTCATACGTGGCTATCCAGACGTATCCGTACTTATCCTGAATAATATCAGTAATGTCATGCTGGGAAAGGCCGTCATTCACGCCGAGATACCGGAACTTCACGGATTCCTCCGCGTAAGTTCCGGTCACGGCTGTCAAAGACAGGATCAGTAAGGACAGAAGTAATCTGGATATTCTCATAAAATCCCGTTTTACGGACGAGGAATCCTTTCTGCAGGGAATCCGAGTCTCAGTTCGCTCCCGCAAATGTACCGTTTATCACCCCGATGTCCAAATACTGAAGTCCTGAACCGCGCCTCAACGACACAGCTATGGTGTTTTCCCCTGTCTTGAAAACTTCGGAAGACACCGGTATGGTCAGATAGTCGAGAGGTTCATCCTCGGCGCTGTATACTCTCTCACCGTTTATCCACACCTCGACAGCTCCGGTATATCTCAGGAAAAGTTTCGGCGACAGAGGCAGGGATTCGACAGTAAAAGTACGTCTCATCCATATCCTTTCGGTATCCCACTGCGTACCTACATCGGAAACCGAGCCGACATTCTGAATTTCAGGGTCACCGAAACCCGCCTCGCCTTCTGCCCAGTCGGAGTCATCGTATCTTTCTGCCATCCATGAGGCATCCTGCGGTTCCTCAAGACAGTATTTCCATACAGGACGGGGATAAGAACGCTTCACACTGATAATCCCGTCATCCGAAATTTCCACAGGCAGTATGGCCGGTTCCAGAGCCTTCTCCATAAAAGGCTGCGGATGGAACTGGGTGGACCACAGATTCCCTTCCTTGTCTTCGAAGATATTGTTGTGTCCGGCATAAGGGATAGCCCTGTAGCGGTTCGTATAAGGGCCGTAGACAGACTTGGATGTCGCGGAGAAACAGTCGTAGGTCCTCTGCTCCTGTCCGTTTATGGTCACTATCGAATTCGCGGCACCGTACCAGACGTAATTGTCTCCTACCTTGGTCATCGTGATGCCTTCCGCCCATGGAGGGGACGGGATGAATTCAAGTTCACGGGGCTCGTCCGCCAGGCCGCTCATATCCGGCTTCATCTTCGCGATACTGTAGCCGTCAGTCAGATAATACACGGTGCCGTCGGTATCTTCGAACAGATCCACGTCTATGTTGCCAGGAAGCGGACCGTCCTTCTTTATGTCTTCATACGGACCTTCAGGCTTTCCGGAAACGCTTTTCAGGATGCCTATACCGTCGTAGTTCATGGAATACACTATCCAGTATGTCCCTTTCAGGTAATGTATCTCCGGAGCCCAGACAGCACGTACAGGAGAGCCGTCATCCGTGGCCGTATGAGGGGAAAGCTTGTATTCCTTAGCCCAGGTGGCGTCCCGGTCAAGATTCCAGACATAGCCCATAGTTTCCCAGTTCACCAGATCCTTCGAGCGCCAGAGTGGGACTCCGTCATTGTACCACCAGCCGTTGGCATTGGCGCTTACAGGTACACCCCTCGGGAAAGACGAGACTTCAGTAGTACCTGTCATATAGTAATATCCGTCCAGCGCGTTCAGGATATAAGGATCCCTGAGCCAGTGATTGAACAGGACCCGTATCGGAATCCCGTCATACGCGAGGTAGTCTCTGGAGGCGGGAAGCAGGATTTCAGCCTGTTTCACCTCCTGTTTCGGTGCGGCTACGGGATACCATATCGTCCCGTCTCCTTCCTCACTTCCATTCCCGGATGTATTGTCTGCGGAGCAGAATGAAAACAGTCCTGCAAGCAGCATCAGCATTATGCGGTTTCTTTTCATATATCAGTTTATTACGCTTTTTACGAACTATTTCTCAGTTACCGGTTCTATATTCACATTGTCACAAAACTCGGTTTTATAGAATGTCTGATTGTCGCGCACCGCCGGATAGTCATCTGTCTTCTCGATGACATTCCCCTTCCACTCCAGACCGTCCACACAGTAGGCATCCAGCAGAAGCGGTTTGTCGAAAATCCGGAACGTATTGTCTATGACGCGGATATTCCTGTTGTACCGGCTCGTTTCCCTGTCCTTGTGGATTCCGGAACCGACATCTATGACAGCCTTTCCCCAGACACCGTAGAGGCAGTTGTCGAAGACATTGTTCCTGATAAGACAGTCGGATACCCCGCCCTGTTCATACCAGAAACTTGCATCGCCCTCGAAAAGGATGGCGGCACCCGGCGAGTGGAAATAGTTGTTTTCGACCACGGTTTTTCCTCTGCTATCCAGAAGCATTCCCCGGGCCCTGTTCCCGCGCATCGTGTTTTCGTAGATATGGACTTCAGGATAAGCGTCGCAGCAGGCTATGGCATCTCCTTCAGCTATGGTGGCAGCCTTGTCCAATGTCAGGATCGTACGGGACTTGTTTATCCTCTCGGCAGAAACCACTGTCGCCCTGTCTTTCTCCACGAGGCTCAGATGCTCGATGATTTCCACCTGCATTCCCTTCTTCAGGAAATCGAAGCCTTGCTGCTGCTTGTGTATCAGATCCACCACTACGCGGTCCGGAGCCAGCACTTCGGATACTTTCACATATATACCGTGGATATTCGTGGCATCGTCTACCTGATTTTCGAAAAGATTGTGATTCAGGACAAGGCTTCCGGAGCAGTTCGTGAAATGAGTCGCATCAGCCGTGCAGCTGACTATCCTGTTTTCGGCAGGGGTGACTGTGCAGCCGGTAACCCTGATATCCGATGACCGCTGACCCACTATGCCCATACCTCCGGCATGATGTATGGTAACGTTTTCCACCAGGCAGCCGTGACAGTCCGTAAAGACCATAGCCGGATAATTCCTGTGGGACGGAGCGAACAGCATAATATTCCCAGGCGTGCCATGAAGTCCGTCAAGGAATACCCTGACCCTGTTTTCTCCAAGTTCTTTAGCAGGAAGAGGATTTCCGTCCAGATAGAAGTCCCGTGCCATAAATGCAGTCTCCCGTTTCACCGGATCGAATTCCAGCAGGGAACCGTACGGATAATCCGACCTCATGCTGACCGTCGTCTTGCGTTCCTCCTTCATATCCCGGCCGGTGAATACCAGGACGCCGTTGCTCACCTTATAAGGGAACTCTTCCGATATTTCGATATCAATCCCTTCCGCATGATTCGCTATGATTTTCCCTTCGGAATGAAACGGCCTGTCGAAATCCACAGAGAAATTCCTGAAAACCACATTGCCGCAGTTTTCGACCACAAACGGATTCAGATGACCATGAAATATGAAATCCGAACCGCCGCCGTCAATCTCGACATTGTCCATACCTTCCATGAGGAAAATCACCCGTTTCAGACCTTCGTCATTGTTGCTGACAAAAGTATATTTGTCCTTCCCGTTATCTCCGTAGAAATGATATTCCCCTTCAGGAAAGACTATTTTTGAAGACCTGTGCCCCGCACAGTCTTCCAATGCTGCCGTCACCGCCCGAGTGCAGTCCTGCCCTCCCGCCACCGCGCCGTAATCCGCAACGTCGGCGATAAAGACATCTTCCCCGCACGATGAAAAGAACAGCACCGCAGCCGCGGCAGACAGACATTTCAGAATTTTCCCGGTCATTTTACTCTACTATGATATTGTTTTCGAATTTAATGTCACCGTTGTTAATCATCCAGACCGGCTTGCCTTCCTGTCCGGACTTAAGTATCTTGCCGTGATTTCTGACGACATCCTTGCTGATCGTCATGATATTGCCTGTAACGACAGAACTGTCCATAGCCGCCAGTATCATGGCAGGCTGCGGACTGTTTATGATTTTGTTGTCCTTTATCGTGATGTTCCTGAAACCACCCGCCGGCACTACATTGTTTTCCGCGTTGATGGCTACCACGCACAGAGGTGCCGCCTGCTCGATTCCGTAAGACGAATTGGCGAACATGCAGTCGATGATAACGTTGTCTGTGATGCTGACATTCCATGCGAATGTCGCCTCCATCCAGTTAAGCTCAGGAGCCAGGACTATTCCGCCCAGTTCGCAGCCACGGACTTCGTTATTTTCTATGATGCCGTCAGAAGCCTTAATCAGTATGCCCCTGGCACGGGTGAATCCGAGCACGTTGTTCCTGAGAACATAGCCGTTCCCGCCCCGCGTAATAGAGCTTACCACTCCGCCGGTATCCACAGCGACCGGCCTGTCTATATGCAGTCTGGCGACTTTCCCGTCCTTGTCCCGCGATTCTATTCTCTTCAGTACGGCATCACCGGCTATGGCTCCCTGGTATGTCACGAATCTCAGGGTATCGCCCGGCATCATTTTAATGTGCCGTGAAAGTACATCGATATATGATTTCCCGACACGGATTATTTTATGAAAACCGGTATTGATCGCAATACAGTCATCAGCATGATGACGGAATATGCAGTTTTCCACCACAGGGCCCCGTCTGGCTGCCTTGCTGTGGAAAGCATCGGCATTGATGGCCCGCAGCCGTGGAAACGACAAGTCCGGATCGTACGGTTTTCTGTCTATGACACAGCCGTAATATGAATTCGAACTGCACTGGTCTTCGAAAAATCCGAAGCAGTTTCCTGACCATATCGTGATGTTTTCCAGACGTATGTTCTCCGACCTGTAAAGCACTATCGAATGAGGTCTGGTGTTTTTCCCTGCATTTATGGTCATAGTCAGAAAATCCCCTATTTCCTCGTTTGAATCAGGATTGAACCTGTTCTTGGTGAAGCGGAATACGTTACCTTCCTTATGCTCCACTGAAGCGAACATACTTTTCCAGTATGAATACAGATTCTTCCTCAACTCCAGCGTCACCGGGTCGAAAACCTGTACCCTGTCCGGAATCTCTTCGAAAAGCTGCTTCACAGGATACCCGTCCATAATCCTGACATCCCACCACATCCGTTTCTCGGTATCCATATCAATGATCTCACCCTGGGTGAACGGAAGTTCGGCACAGTCAATGCTGAAATTTTTCAGGACCATATTCCTGCATCCGGTAATCTGGATGGCCTGGGAGCCCTTGTCTGTGATGATTTCCGAGCCGTTTCCGTCGATACAGATACCGTCAAGACCTTCAAGAGTGAGAGGTTCGCCATTCGGTAATGCCAATTTATACACGCCCTTTTCCAGGACAATATTTTTCTCTCCGGAGGCTATGGCCTTCCTGACAATGTCTCCGAAATCCGGAGACTCCGCCGGATAAGGAACGGCGTGTATGGTGGCAGGCAGCATTGCCGCCAATGCCACCACCAATATTGAAAACCTGTTCATACAGCGTCTATTCCTTAATGATTACTGTCTCGGTCGACGGATCGAAAGGCTTGACCGAACCGTCTTCTTCGAACGGAATCCTGTCTATGCACAACCGTCCCTGCTGAGGTGCCACACCGGTCTCGCCACGATATGAAAACCATTCATTGCCATCAGGTCCGGTAAAGACGGATATGTGACCTCCGAGGAATACCTGCGGATATTTGGTGTATGGTCCCCATATATTGTCAGCAACGGCCACTCCTACCCAATATCCTGTCTTCAGACCGGATTCATTAGGTACCGGCATCTGTTCTTCCTTGTAAGGGGAACCTGTAAAGATGATATATTTCCCGTTGCGTTTGATCATCCACGGACCTTCCATATAGTCAGGGCTGAAATTCAGACCTATGTCACTGTTGTCCCTGTTCACGACCTGGCGCCTTTCGCCTATCATTTTCAGAAGACCGCCTTCATGTCCGCTCATATCCACTTCCTGGACGAAAATGTCCCCGAAAGGCATCACGGCATAGAATTTCCCGTCAGTATCACAGAAAAGATGGGTGTCACAGCCCGAGCCCTGCAGCCAGGTGATATGTTCGTAAGGGCCTGTCGGCTTGTCTGCCACACCGACGAAACCTACGTAGCCCATCTGTCCGGCAGCGTTGTATTCGTCCTTTATCCAGTTGTCCGCATAGAACGTGATGTAATACTTGCCGTTCATTTTCCTGAGTTCCGGTGCCCAGAACCTGTGCTTGTAAGGGCAGTCTTCAGGCAGGTCGCCCGACTTGACTATCCAGTTCTCGAACTTCCAGGTCTTCAGATCTTTCGATGAATAGAGCCTGATTCCCGGGGATGAATTCATATCCGGTTTGGAAGCATCCCGGGCATCGTGATGGGTGAACGGGAAATGCGTATATACCAGATAATATGTATCTCCGTCACGCATTATGCACGGGTCTCTGAGTTCCGTTTTTATGACATCCTGCGTCCCGTCGAAATACGGATACGAGAAGTCCAGCGGATTCGAATACTCGAACGGCATCAGTTCTTCCTGTACGCCTTCGGTGATTTCATCGTCATTATTTCCGCCTCCGGGACCGTGGTCCGCGTCACAGGAAGAGCAGGATACTGCCATTAGCGGAAAAACCGCCGCCATTGTCAGATAAGATAAAAAGGTTCGTGTCTTCATAAATGTATTAATTAAGTGGTTCAATATGGATGTTTTCAGATCTTTCCGTGACGAACGGTTCCTTGCCGGACTGAACGTACGGATAGTCTTCCGACCTGGTGACGGTATTGCCCTTGAATTCAAGACCGTCTACCGATACGGCATAGAGAAGTTCCGGAGCCGTGGTGATGAAAGTGTTGTTCTCTATCACTACATTGCGGTTGAATCTCGGGGCTGTCTCCGGTTCAGGAGAAGAACCTGCATCAATGGAAATGACTGCCGGTCCCCATCCGCCGAACTTGCAGCTGCTGAAGGTACAGTTCCTGACAGTCAGGTCAGTCACCCCGCCCTGTTCGAACCAGTAGCGGGAATCCCCGCCGGTCATGATGGCTGAGCCGCCTATATGGAAGAAGCAGTTATCCACTGTAATACCGGCACGCGACCCTAAAAGGACACCTCTCGCCCTGTTGTTCCTGCAGATGGTGTTGAGCAGTTCCACTTCAGGAAATTCCGTCGCGCCTATGACATCGTTCACCTCTACCGTTTCCGGGATATTTTCTTCGAAAACGATACGTGTGATGTCCTTGTTGAGCCTCTTGACGGACTTTATGGTACCGTGAGCCAGAGTGGACATCGTCATCTCGTCCACGAATTCTATCTCGTCTCCGTCGGAGAATATCTCCATCCCCAGCTGCTCGTGATGCACGAGACGGACATACATAGTATTTTCAGAAGCGATTTCCTCTATTCTCATATAGATTCCGTGCACATTGGTCGCATCATCCATCTGGTTTTCGAACAGGCAGTCCTTTATGAGAATATTGCCGGCACAGTTCGAAAAATGTGTGGCATCGGCCGTGCAGCTGACCATCCGGCCGTCCTGCGGGGTCACCGTCATCCTTTCCACCGTGACATCCCGGCATTTCTGGGCTATCAGTCCCATACCACCGCTGTTGTACATAGTGATATCGGAAAATCTCAGGTTTTCGCTGTTATGCGCGATTATGTTCGGTACGTGCCTGTGGTTAGGGGCGAATATCATCACATTGCCCTTTGTTCCCCGGATTTCAGGAATTTTCAGTCTGACAGTCCTGTCGCCGATGAGTTCGGCGTCCAGATTGTTCCCTATATAATAGTCGCGGACCATATATGCCGGCTCGCGGCGTACGGCATCGAATTCGAGAAGGTTTCCGAACGGATATTCGGTCTTGAACTCAGGGTCATAGAATTTCAGCCTGCGGTTTTCTATACGGAACGGATATTCTTCGGGGAAGGTGACTTCCAGAATGCCGTTTCCGGCGGATACGATGGTACCTTCACTCTGGAACGTACGGGAAAAGTCTATGGAAAATCCTTCCAGGCCGATATTTTCAGATTCTGCGATGACAAAAGGCGAAACATATCCGTGAAACACGAACTCGGCCCCGTGAGCGGAAATTTCAAAATCCTTCATATCCTCAATGAGGAATGCGATGCTCTTCAGTCCGTCGTTGTGGTTGCTCACGAACATGTACTTTTCGAATGTCTTGTCCGGATAGAAATCATACCTTCCGGGAGCGAAAACCAGTTTGCCGGAATTATGTTCCCTGCAGTACTCCAATGCTTCACGGACAGGTCCGGTCGCATCCGCCCCGGTGTCGGGAAACAGCCCGAAGTCCTGTACCTCCACCACCTCAGGCACCTCCGAACAGCTTGAAATACAGAGTACCGAAACAGCCATCAGGCCCACGGCCGCCGTCTTAAAGATTCTTAAAATATCCATAATCCGAGTTTTATTCTATTCCACAGCAATCAAAACGTTTGAACTGTCCCATTCCCTGACCGGAGGCATAAAGACCCGGTCTGACGGTACGGCCTCCGAAAGCGATGATATTGCTCACGAAGTCTATTCTTTCCCATGTCTTTCCGTCATCGAGGCTGTACCAGTAAAGCAGGTTTCCGTAGTAGTTCGACAACTTCAGCCGCACAGTGTCCCCAGTACCGGCCTCTGCGACAGGGACTCTTCCCGGATGACCTGCCCTGCGCTGGTAAACCGTACCGTTTTCCAGTTCCATCCCCATAATTCTTTCGCCTCCGGCATAGAATGCAAGTCCTGCCGTGACATTTTCCGACTGCAGCACAGTCACTTCCGCCTGATACCAGTCGTTCATAGGGTCTATCACTACCGGAGCGCTGACTTCGCCCATCGAACCTTCGGCTTTCAGGAATAATGTCGAATCCTCCACAGCTACCCGTTTCCGGATATCACCACCATAACACTTCCACTGTATCCCTATGGTATCCCCTCCGAAATCATCCGAAAGAGGAATAGTACCGCTGACCTTGCTTCCGCCGGCAGGAATTTTTATCCGACCCTCCGGGTCAATGCCTGGAGGCACTCTGAACCAGCCGTCCTCAGTCCATTCGACCGGAAGCATAAGCACCTGACGACCCATATTGCGGTTTTGGTTGTCATACGCATGGAATACGATATACCAGTCACCTTCCGGGGTGTCGACCAGCGAGCCATGCCCCATTGAGGCCCATTTTTCAGAGACGGACGATGTCTTGACCACAGGGTTGTAAGGGCTGTGCTCCCACGGGCCATACGGTGTCCTGGAACGTGATGACGCTATCATGTGTCCTGTAGGAGGTCCCGCCGTACCGCCCTGGGCTACAGTCAGATAATACCACCCGTCCTTATAGGTGAGTTTCGGGGATTCCAGGCAGAAACATTCCACAATCCAGTCCTCAGGGTATTGCCAGCCGTCATAGACTTTTTTCTTGGGTGTCACGGCTTTCAGCCCGTCAGGACTGAGTTCCACCATATAACCGGCATCCACGTGCAGATAACGTTTGCCGTCAGGCGTGGCTATATGTCCGGGGTCGATACCGGAAACACCTACATCCACCGGTTCACTCCAGGGACCTTCCGGTGACGGTGCGGTGATGACGAAGACCGTACCCCTGTTCGGTACAGGAAGATACATATAATACAGGTCACCGTACTTGATGAAGTCAGCCGCCCAGACAGCGGAGCCGAGGTCGGTATTCAGGGCATAGCACACAGGCTCCCAGTTCACCAGATCCTTCGAATGCCATATCAGCATACTCGGCGTACTGATGGTAGCCGTATGGTTGGTCATATAGTAGTCATCCCCGTCGCGGAGAATCGTCGCATCGCCCCAGTCGCCTTTCAGGATAGGATTCACATAATATCCGTCCCCCTGGTCGGCAGTCCAGGTTTCCGTGCGGACTATCATCCCGTCGGACAGCTGTTCCGTCTGTCCGCCTCCGCTGCATGCCGTCAGCAGGCAGACCACCGGCAGCAGTATGTTTCCAAAGTATCTCATAATCGGTAATAGTGTCAGTTAGTACTCTATGGGTGTATAGCGGTAGTGACGGAGAGTGACTTCGCCGTCCCCGGCGCCGAACACTCCCGGACGGAGAACGCCCCAGTCAGCGATGGCATTGGCATGCATGCCGGAAAGTTCCTTGGCTACTCCGATACGCTCCCATTCCTGTCCGTCCCTGCTCCAGTAGCAGAGGAAATCGTGATGGTCGTTTACCAGTCTCAGCCAGACTTCTTCACCTGCATTCTCGACCAAAAGGGTTTTGCCTCCGCGTGACGAGAGCATGTAGATGTCACCGTCTTCCAATGAAAGCCCGGCCAGATAGTCTTCGTTCACATAGAAGACCAGACCACCCTGCGTACCTTCAGGAGCCTTTACCAAAGCCTCTGTCTGGTAGAAGCTGCTGTTCGGCATCTGGACCAGAGGCAGGTTTCCTGCGGGGAATTCCTGGTTTCTGCCGTCAATACGCAAAGCACCGTCCTCTGTACAGAATCTCGTCCTGTCATCGTTTTTCAGGGTTTTCCACTTGAATGTATCAAGTGTCTCCGACGTGAATTCATCCGAGAGTGAAATGTCGTGAGTTACTGCTTCTCCGTCAGGTTTTTTCAGTCTCATCTCCGGATCATATCCGTAGGGCACTCTGAACCAGCCGTCTTCGGTCCATTCTATCGGAAGAAGAAGCGTCTGGCGACCTATGGTCCTGTTTCCGCTGTCATATCCGTGGAACATAATCCACCAGTCACCGTCAGGAGTGTCCACCAGTGTCCCGTGCCCGGTAGAAGCCCATTTGGAATTCCTGTCACTGTTTCTTACTATCGGATTGTACGGACTGTTTTCCCACGGTCCGAGAGGGGTTTTCGACCTCGCTGAAACCACCATATGGCTGGTAGGGGGTCCGCCTGTCCCGCCCTGTGCGGAAGTAAGGTAATACCATCCGTCCTTATAGGTAAGTTTCGGGGATTCGAGACAGAAGCATTCCACTATCCAGTCCTGGGGATACTGCCAGCCGTCGTAGATTTTCTTCATCGGTCCGGTCACTTTCAGTCCGTCATCGGAAAGGGGTACGACATGACCTCCGGAAAGGTGGATATAGCGGTTACCGTCCTTATCCACGACATGCCCGGGATCTATTTCCCCGACATGCAGATCGACTGGATCACTCCACGGGCCTTCGGGACTGTCGGCAGTCACGACATAATTGCCGCCGGAGGCGGGGAAGTAGATATAGTACTTGTCCTTATACCTGATGAAATCGGGAGCCCAGACTGATCCCACATATTTGTCCAAAGCATGTCCGACAGGCTCCCAATTCACCAGATCCTTCGAGTGCCATATTTCCAGACCCGGAAGGGCTTCGAACGAGGAATGGGTCATATAGTAGTCATCATCCACCCTGAGCACAGACGGGTCGGCATAGTTTCCGCACATTATCGGATTCACGTAATAACCGTCACCTCTGTCGGCCTTGTATCCTCTGCCATCAGGGGTTCCGGCGTAAGCTTCATATCCTGAAAGAATCAGGATATGAAGCATAGCCGCGATGAAACAAAGTCGCTTGATCATAGTCATCCGGTTTTATTCGGCTGGGAGACGAAGAAGCTGGACATCTACTACACGGAAGAATCCGTGACGACCGAACGAAAGTGAAAATCCGACGGACACATTGGACGTTTCAGTAACGGTAAAGTCCATTTCGTGCGTTTGTATCGGCACATATTCACTGCCCGGCGTGTCGTGGAAATTCCATCCTATCTTGCCGAGCACGTCTGGATTTTCCTCAATAGTCCGTGCATCACACAATTCAGTTCCTTTCACGGCACAATAGTACAGATCCAAAAATGCCGGATTTGTAGCACTTTCTGCATCAGGTTCTACTCCGCTGGATTCAGGGTTGACAATCAGCCTGTAATCTCCCGGTTGGAGTTCCTTGTAACACCAGATTCGCGCGTCTTCGACACCTGGTCCGTTCCAATTTGAAGATTCCAACTGGATGACACCGCCTTTGCCACCCATACCTTCAAGCCAGTCACCCCAGCTGCTCCAACCCTTCAAACCACCTTCTTGGTTCAATACGCCGTCATTGGCCATCCAGTTGAGAGGAGGCCCGACATTTCCTGCCGAAGGTTCGAACGGACGGCCGGTATTGTTGTTGAAGAACCACTCGGAAATGTCTTCCCAGATATTCACGGTCTTCGTGATTTCTTCGGTATTGCCCAAGACTCCCGTGATAGTCAGTTTAACAGTCTTCTTTCCGTATGAAGTAAATCTGTGGCTTGGGTTCTGCTCCTGCGAATAGGAACCGTCACCGAAGTCCCAGGACCATGCTACCGCACCGTTGGAAAGATCCTGGAATGATGTCATAAAGTTATCGGTCTCACTCTGTACGGTCTCGAAATCCGGTACGATTTCCATAAAGCCGGTATTTATCACCATCACGGCAGTGTTCAGGGTCTTGGTGACTTCCGAGGTGGCCGACTCTATGCCTACTGCGACAGAGAAAAGCTGCCCTACCCGCTCTCTCAGATAGTCGAAGTCCACCACGACATCGAAATTCACAATGTCGCTGCCGTCCTCGATGGTCACGGTCTCAGGGAAATGAACCTTATCCGCAGGTACGGCCGTTATAGTACGTACGCTTCCGGCATCATCCAGGTAACCCAGAACCCCTTCTGAAACAAGTTTGGGAATGGTATCGTTATTAATAGCAAGATTGATGGTAATGGAACCCTTGCTGTCCACACCGCCTCTGGAAATGCTGAGCGGAATCACGAATTCATCATTCTCCAGATCTATGGAAAACCGCCTGGAACCGGTCTCGGACGTGGAGAGGGTAAAGAGCTCGTATGCAGCCTTGCCTTCATTCGCTGCAGAAGCGGCACACGACATATATACGGCAGACTTCGGATATTCAATATCCAGGACTTTGGTCTCGCTGCATGAGAAGAGCAGGGCCGAAGCCGCAACTGCCGATATGGCTTGTACTATTCTAATGATGGTTTTCATCGTCATACTGTTTTGAATCGGTTTTGCGGACTACCACAGCGGATTCTGCGGCCATCCCATGATATTGATTTCGTTCTGAGGAATCGGGTAGAAATACATCTGAGGGGAGAATGTCCTCTCTTCCACCTGGACTTTCTCATACTGGAACTTGCCTTCGACAGTCTTCGTGACCTTCACTCCGTATATCGGCGAGCCGAAAGCTTCCTGTCCTTCCATCCAGCGGCGGACATCCCAGGCCCTGTGATCTTCGAATGCCAGTTCTATGCGGCGCTCGTTCCTGATATACTCCCTGACGGTTGCCTGGTCACTGCTTTTCCCGCTTGCCGTCAGGCTGGCAGCCATACCCGGCATAGACACATCGGAACGGGTTCTCAACTTGTCAAGATAAACCGCTATGTCAGCATTGCCTGGGTCGTACTCATTCAGGGCTTCGGCATAGTTCAGGTAGATTTCCCCGAGGCGGAATACCGGCCAGGCATGGACACTCATCCTGTTGTTGTACAGGTCAAGCTCGGTATTCAGCATTTTCCGAAGGTAATATCCCGTGGTAGTGGCGAATTCTATAGGGCTGGCATCGCGGCCTCCCTCCCAGATTTCCACGTTTCTGTTGTACAGATAGGAATCGTTGGTCACCAATGACAGTGCCAGGCGCGGGTCACGGTTTTCGTACGGAGACACATCTCCGCTGCCATACAGTATGTTGTCCCATTTGAAATCGGAACCGTCGGAATTAGGATAGGCCTCCATAAGATTCTGCGTAGGGTTGTTTCCGCTCGACCCGCCTTCGTAACCGATAGGGAAGTTCACCCTCTCGAAACTGTTGGCTTCAGCTTCACTGATGACGAAAATTATCTCGGGATTCCCGTTGTATACTTTTCCGATGTCACCGTACGCTCCGAGAGAATAGTTCGCAGGAGAGTTTATCACTTCCAGCGCAGCATTGGCGGCCGCCTCCCATTTCTGGGCACGCGTGGTTTCATCGGACATCGTCACGTATTCAGGATGGGCGTAGCCTCCTGTCCAGGAGTCATCGTTGTACAGGTCGCTCGCCGCATAGAGGAGCACCCGGCTTTTCAAGGCCAGTGCGGCTCCACGGGTAGCCCTGCCGAGATTGTCTGCAGGAAGGTCATACACATCAGGTAGCCCGGTTTCCGGATCGGAGAGTTCGGTACACTCGCTGACTATGAAGTCCACCACATCCTGCAGCGGCTCACGCTTGATTTCGGAATACGGGTCACTTATGGACAATGCATCTTCCATAATCGGTATGCCGCCGTAGCGCTTCATCAATTCAAAATGGTAATATGCCCTGAGGAAACGTGCTTCGAGCTTCCAATAGGCCACCTCCTTGGCTTTCTGCTGGTAAAGCAGCTGTGCGGTTTCAGTAGGATCATTTTTCCAGCGGTCGAGGTTAACGTTGTCGCAGTCTGCGAGAAAGACATTCGTCCTGCGGATAGCCTCGAAATAGTAGGACCATACATCGTCCGGGTTAGTGAACTGGTTCCAGGAGCCTCTGTTGAAGTTCTGGATGCTTTCCCACGGCCTAACGAACTCGGCCTCGTCAGTGGCGGATGCCATCATTACATCGCCTATATACTGGAATCCTTTCTTCAAAGGAGAGTACATGCCGGTAGCACGGTTCCTGGCATAGTCATAGTTGACGCTCGCCTGATCCGGTGTGATCTCGAATGAGATTTCAGGATCAAGACTGCAGCCGGACAGCAGAGCCAGAAAGAATGCTGCAAAAATATTGTTTTTCATATTCATGTTGATATCGGCTAAAATGTTACACTTGCGCCAAGACTCACCGTCCTCACGGTAGGATAGCCGCCCCAGTATTCAGGATCGACCTCACCTCCCATATAGTCGATGGAGAACAGGTTAGTTCCGTTAATGAACACTCTGAGTGCGGATCCTTCGTGGAAAAGATTTCGGAATGTGTATCCGAGTTCCACGTTGCGCAGCTTCAGGAAACTTCCGTTACGTTTCCAGAATGTGGAATTCCGGTAATTTATGTCATCCTGCAGCGTGGTAAGGCGCGGATATGAGGCATTTCTGTCAGGGTTTTCCGAAGTCCAGCGGCCACGGGCCATTTCAGGAATTCTGCCTCCGCCCTGGAATGAAGAAGGATTGTAAATGACATCCCTGTTGGCCACTCCCTGGAACAGGAAACTGAGGTCGAAGTTCCA
>CALVBH010000102.1 GCA_944325765.1 uncultured Bacteroidales bacterium | reverse complement strand
TGGCAAATATACGCTGAAGCCGAGAGTATAGCAAATTTATTTACTGTACCGAGGCGCAACAGTATATGTAACGAAGTCAAATTATAACACTTTTATCTGTAAACAAGTATGGTCTAATGGCTATTCTTGATGCCATCACAGTTATACCAGAGCAGCATAACCAACTGATATATACGAAAATAGCCCCACCGAAGTGAGGCTGAAATTAGAGCGGAAAACGAGACTCGAACTCGCGACCCCAACCTTGGCAAGGTTGTGCTCTACCAACTGAGCTATTTCCGCATTTTCTTCGAAAATGCGCTATTTTCGGCTGCGCCTCGGCATTCAAACAAGTTTGACTGCGCTCGGCTTGCACGAAAATTCCGCAAAATCTCCGATTTTGCACTAAAGCAAAGTTTTTTGAATCGGGATTGCAAAGATATGGATATTTTCCTTATCTCCAAAATTTTTTACAACATTCTGCTCGGATGATGTAATCCTGCCGTTATACAGGCTATATCCGATACAGATCCTTCGACTCACTTCGTTCGCTCAGGATGACAACTGCAGCAATTCATTCGCTCTCCGGCCAGAATGGCAGAATCAGATTACGGTCTCGAACTCACGAAGGAAACGGATATCGTTTTCGAAGTAATTCCTGAGATCTTTAACCTGCCATTTGAGCATGGCGATACGTTCTATTCCCATACCGAAAGCGAAACCGCTGTACTTTTTGCTGTCGATGCCGGAAGCCTCCAGGACATTCGGATCCACCATACCGCAGCCCATAATTTCGAGCCATCCGGTACCCTTGCAGATATTGCAGCCTTTTCCGTGGCAGATGTTGCAACTCACGTCCACCTCTGCAGACGGTTCGGTGAACGGGAAGTACGAAGGACGCATCCTGATCTGAGTCTCGGCACCGAACATTTCCCGCGCAAACAGCAGGATGGCCTGTTTCATATCCGCAAACGTCACATTCTCATCTATATACAGGCCCTCTACCTGATGGAAAATGCAGTGGGCCCGTGCTGAAATGGCCTCATTTCTGAAAACACGGCCAGGACACACGATTCTGATAGGAAGAGGTAGTTTCTCCATAGCCCTGACCTGAACCGAAGAAGTGTGGGTCCTCAACAGTATGGAATTGGCACTTGATGAAATAAAGAATGTATCCTGCATATCACGGGCAGGATGCTCCGGAGGGAAATTCAGAGCCTCGAACACATGCCAGTCATCCTCGATTTCGGGTCCTTCCGCCACATCATAGCCGAATTTGCGGAAAATCTCCACGATTTCCTCCCGCACGATAGACACCGGATGTCTCGACCCGAGCCTGAAAGGATCTCCCGGCTTGGTCAGATCGAACGAAGCCGACGAAACGCTGCTCTCCTGAGCCGCTTCACGCAGAGCCTCGATTTTGGCAGTGGCAGCCGTTTTCAGCTGATTCAGTTTCTGGCCGAATTCTCTTTTCATCTCCGGTGCCACGGTCCTGAACTCCTCGAAGAGTTTCGTGATTTCGCCCTTTTTCCCGAGAAGACGCACCCTTGCTTCTTCTATTTCATTTTCCGCCTTGCAATTCAAGGCCTCTATCTCCGCCAAAAGCGTTTCTATCTTTTCTTTCATATTCTAAAGTCCGTTCGATTTTTTATTCCAGATACCTTCGGCAACATCTTCAAATGTTTTACCTTTTATTCTCCAATCCGGGTCCCGGCCTCATAGCCTACTGCCATAACACACAATATCCTCATACCGTCCTTCACGCCGAGCAACTCTCTCAAGTAATCCTCCGCAAGTCCCGATCCGGGTTCGGCAGTCACGCGCAGCCTGCCGTTGACATGCACCCAACAGCTGCCCAAACCGAGAGCCGTGGCAGTCAGATGAAGGAAAGTGGCCGAAATGGCGGCATTGTCCACCCAGAGATCGGTTTTGGTTTCATTTCCCAAAACCACTATAACCGCCGGCGCATCCTTTAAGAAAGCCGAACCTCTGTCCCGCATCAGGGAAATAGCCTCGATGGTATCCCGGTCCTCTATGACCATGAATGCGGAACTCCGGCAATTCTTGGATGACGGAGCGGTCTCCGCCACGGAAACCAGAGTGTCGAGAAGTTCCCTTTCCACAGGCTGTTCCGTAAATTTCCGGACACTGTGCCTTTTGTTTATTACTTCAAAGAAATCCATATCATTTGCCTCCTTCCGCCTGAGCCTTGCGCTTTGCCCTTGTCTTCTGCAGTTTTGCAGCCCCGCTTTTCAGATACGCCTTCCACTGCGCCTCGGTAAAATACCGCATGTACGTACTGTCTATTTTCTCCATCCACTTGTCCTGGACGGCGATATACATCGAAGAATTCGAGACTTTGGCAGCCTGCAGCGCCTCTAATTCCTCTTTCATGGCCTGATAGTCATGCTGGAGCGTGGAATCCACATAGAATACCTGCCAATATTCCAGTTCAAGAAGCCTTTCGAGCCTTTCAGCTTCGGAAGCGGCCATTTCCGTGACGGTAGGCGGCTCCTGAGGCTCCTGTGCGAAACACGGACATTGTCCTGACAGGGTCAGGAAAAAAAGAGCGGAGGCTACAGCTATTGTCCTTTTCATTATTTTTATGCTTTAGGGATTTCCTTTCCGGCAGTCGATTCCAGGAAAAGTTCCTCCATCTGAGTCCGGTCTATGAATGACGGTGAATCTATCATCACGTCGCGGCCCTGGTTGTTTTTCGGGAATGCGATGTAGTCCCTGATGGTTTCCTGGCCGCCGAACAGGGCGCATACGCGGTCAAAACCGAAAGCAAGTCCCCCATGAGGCGGAGCGCCGAATTTGAACGCGTTTATGATGAATCCGAACTTGTACTGCGCATCCTCATCCGAGAATCCGAGCACCTCGAACATCCTCTGCTGGACTTTGGCATCGTGTATCCTGATGGAACCTCCTCCGAGCTCGGTGCCGTTCAGCACGAAATCGTAGGCGTTGGCACAGACCTTTTCGAGATCTTCCTTCCTGTCGCTGTAAAACAGGTCCAGGTGCTCTGGCTTGGGCGCAGTAAACGGATGGTGCATCGCATAGAAACGCGAAGTTTCATCATCCCATTCGAGCAGAGGGAAATCCACCACCCAAAGCGGTGCGAATACATGAGGGTTACGCAGGCCGAGCCTGTTGCCCATCTCGATACGCAGCACGCCGAGCATCGTCTGGGTCTTTCTCTTTGGCCCGCAAAGCACCAATATCAGGTCACCGGGCTTTGCACCCATTCCGGAAGCTATGCCCTGAAGCACATCTGCAGGATAGAATTTGTCGACAGAAGACTTTATGTTGCCGTCTTCGTTCAGCTTTATGTAAACCAGACCCTTGGCTCCGACCTGAGGTCTCTTGACCCACTCCGTCAGTTCATCGAGCTGCTTGCGGGTGTATGAAGCCAGGCCGTCCACGCAGATGGCGCCCACGTATTCCGAAGACTCGAACACCGAAAAGCCATAGCCTTTCACTTTGTCAGTGATTTCGTGAATCTTCATCCCGAAGCGGATGTCCGGTTTGTCCGACCCGTACCAGTCCATAGCATCGAACCAGCTCATACGCGGAATCGGATTCGGAATCTCCACATTCAGCACGTTTCTGAACAGGGTTCTCATCATGCCTTCGAACACGTCCAGGACATCGTCCCTCTCCACGAAAGACATCTCGCAGTCTATCTGGGTAAACTCCGGCTGACGGTCTGCCCTGAGGTCTTCGTCCCTGAAACAGCGGACTATCTGGAAATACCTGTCGTAGCCTGCCACCATCAGCAGCTGCTTGAACGTCTGGGGCGACTGCGGAAGTGCGTAGAACTGCCCCGGATTCATCCTTGAAGGCACGACGAAGTCCCTCGCACCCTCCGGAGTGGACTTGATAAGATACGGAGTCTCGATTTCCAGGAAACCCTGTGCATCCAGGTAGTTGCGGACTTCATGAGCGAGACGGTGCCGCAGTTCGAGAGCTTTTTTCAGAGGATTTCTGCGCAGGTCGAGATATCTGTATTTCGCCCGAAGTTCCTCCCCGCCGTCGCTGACATCCTCTATCGTAAACGGAGGCGTCTGGGCCTTGTTCAGTATGTTTATGGAAGTCAGACTTATTTCGATGTCTCCCGTAGGCATTTTCGGGTTCTTGCTCTGCCTTTCCACCACAGTCCCGACCGCCTGGATGACATATTCCCTGCCGAGGGATTCCGCGCACTCCACCAAAGATGCATCCGCAGCAGCATCCACGACCAACTGGGTGATTCCGTACCTGTCCCGGAGGTCGATGAATGTCATTCCCCCGAGTTTTCTGGATTTCTGCACCCAGCCTGCCAATGTCACCGTTTTCCCCGCGTCAGCTATGCGAAGTTCGCCGCAAGTATGTGTCCTGTACATATCAACCGTATTTTCTGTCCGATAAAAACAAATCCGGCCAGGCCGGACAATGCCGGTGTCTCTGACCACGTAACCTGCAAAAATAATAAATTATTCGCATCTTTCAGCAAAAGGCTATAACGTATAGGCGAATTTCCCGGGAAAATGCTACCTTTATGGACTTTTGTGATGAAAACGACAAGAAGCGATATGCAGGTAAGACCGAAAAAAGCATTGGGGCAGCACTTTCTGACCGACCTGTCGGTGGCAAGACAGATTGCGGACGCCCTCATTGTTCCGGAGAATTCCGGAATAAATACCGATGTTCTCGAAATAGGCCCGGGGATGGGGGTGCTGTCGCAATATCTGCTCGAACGCGGCGACATTGCCCTTAAAATGGTGGAAATAGATCCGGAATCGGTGGATTACCTGCTGGTGAATTTTCCGAAGGCGAACGGAGCGCTGATACAGGCGGATTTTCTGAAACTCGACCTGGGGCGCTTTTTCAAAAAGGATTTCTGCGTCATCGGAAATTTCCCTTACAACATTTCTTCCCAGATATTTTTCAGGATTCTGGACCATAAGGACAGGATTCCGCAGGTAGTGTGCATGATTCAGAAAGAAGTGGCCGAGCGAATCGCGGAAAAGCCCGGCACCAAGGTATACGGCATTCTTTCCGTGCTGCTCCAGACCTGGTACGACATCGAATACCTGTTCACGGTAGGGGAAGGCGCCTTCAACCCGCCTCCCAAGGTAAAATCGGCCGTCATACGCCTGAGACGCAATGCCAGAGCGGCCCTCGACTGCGACGAAAGCCTGTTCAGGACAGTGGTCAAGACCGGCTTCAACCAGCGGCGGAAGACTCTGCGCAATTCTCTCAAACCGCTCATATCGGCCAAGGCAGAAAAGGAAGGCTGGTCTGCCGAAGAACTGGCCCGGTTCGTGTCCGCACCTGTTTTCGACCTGCGTCCGGAAAAGCTCGGCGTCGAGGATTTCATCGCCCTGACGAAATTGTTCTGACGCCAGTCCGTAATTTCATGCTGTCCGGAGTCTTTCAGCAGTGCGTCCCGAACCTTTGCTCCGCCAGACTCTCATATTTCGTCCCCGGCCGCCCGTAGTTGGCATAGGGATGGATGGAAATGCCTCCGCGGGGAGTGAACAGGCCGGTAACCTCTATGTATTTGGGGTCCATCAGCCTGACAAGGTCCTTCAGGATGATATTGACGCAGTCCTCATGAAAGTCTCCATGATTCCGGAAACTGAAAAGATACAGTTTAAGGCTCTTGCTTTCAACCATTTTCACGTCCGGGATGTAACTGATGACGATTTCGGCAAAATCCGGCTGGCCCGTAACCGGACACAGCGAGGTGAATTCCGGGCAGTTGAATTTTACCCAGTAGTCGTGATCCCGATGCCTGTTTTCAAATGTTTCCAGCACCTCTGGCGCATAGCCGGACCTGTATTCCGTCTTCCTGCCGAGTGCCTGCAGATGGTCGTTTTCCCTGTTCATTATAAACAATTTATATAGCCTGCGCGTTTCATATTCCCGAAACCGAAAGCTGTATGTTTTCCCTGTCGGAAAGATATTTTTCCAATCCTTCGTTCCTCAACCGGCACGAAGGACAATGTCCGCAGCCGTCGCCGGGAACACCGTTATAGCAGGTGACCGTCTCTGTCCGGACAATGTCGAAGACCCCGAGCCTGTCGGCCAATGCCCAGGTCTGCGCCTTGTCGAGCCACATCAGCGGCGTATGTATGACGAACTGCCAGTCCATAGCCAGGTTCAGCGTCACATTCAGAGAGCGGATAAAGGAATCCCGACAGTCCGGATAACCGCTGAAATCAGTCTGCGAAACCCCTGTAACAATATCCGAAATCCCCAATTCCCGTGCATATACGGCCGCAATGCTCAGAAAAAAGAGATTGCGCCCCGGCACGAATGTATTAGGCCAGCCGCTTCCGGGCCTTTCTTCATCCATGGGAATGGTCCTGTCAGTAAGGGAATTCTTCCCTGTAGATGCGATTTCCGTAATATCGGTCAGATGAAAATCCGTACCCGCCTTTTCCGCGATCTGCCTTGCTGCCTCTATTTCAACAGCGTGCTTCTGCCCGTATGCAAAAGTAACGGTATGCACTTCCTTGAAGTGCTTCAATGCCCAGTACAGGCAGGTAGTAGAGTCCTGGCCGCCGCTGAAGACGACCAAAGCCTGGCTTCTGTCCGTCATAAGTCAAAAATTCTGAATGGGTTGTAGGAAATACTCTTGTCGAACGTGTCGAGGTTTTCGAATTTTTTCAGTCTGCGCACCACGACATTGGTTACAGGAAGGATGATGATTTCGTACAGGGTCTTGAGAACTATCTGTGTTATCATCAGGGTTATCATTTCCCTGGCGGCAAGTCCGAAAAACGCTATCGGAAAGAAAATAAGCGAATCCACCGTCTCTCCCCCTATCGATGACACTATCGCCCTCACGGAAAACCGCCGGCCTCCGGATGCCACCTTCATTCTGCTCATAATCCAGGCGTTGACGGTCGAGCCGCAGAAAAACGCCAGCATGGAAGCGAGGGTGACGCGTGGTGCCATGGCGAAGACATAGTCGAAATGCGGGCCTCCGTCCCAGAACGGTGCGGCAGGCAACAGTCTGACTATCTGGGCGGTCGCCACGATGAAGAAATTCATCACGAACCCGGTCCAAATCACCAGTCGGGCCTTCCGGTAACCGTAGACTTCCACCAAACAGTCGTTGATGATGTATGACACGGGAAAAATTATGACTCCGCCCGTCAATGCGAGAGTCCCGGCCATGAAAAGTTTGGTCTCGAACAGATTCGATGCTATGAGGCATACGTTGAACACGATAGCCATCAGCATAAATGATACGGACACGGTGTGTCCGCCGTCAGCGTTTTGTTTCATACTTCCTTGTTTTGATATCCGGGTGGTTACCAAGCACACCCGGCTTCCCGATTTTCTTTACGGAAAGCGGCTGCAAAAATACGCAAGTTTTTTCAAAAATTCTTTTATGATAAAGAAATTCAAAACAACTTCTTAATGTTATCTTTGCGGAAAATGGGATGATATGGATTTTCAGGAACTTGTATTGAAACGTCAGAGCACCAGAAAGTACCTGCCTGACGCAGTGGACAGAAAACTGGTAGAAAAATGCCTGGAGGCGGCCCGGCTCGCACCGTCAGCGTGCAATTCGCAGCCGTGGCGTTTCGTCGTCGTGGATGACAGGGAGAAAATAAAGGTCATGGGCGAAGCTGCCGCCGGGCTCGGGATGAACGGATTCGCCGCCGGCGTGCCGGTCATCGTAGCCGTCGTGCTCGAAAAGATGAATTTCACGGCCAAAGTGGGCAGTATGCTGAAAAACAAGGACTACTGTATGCTCGATGTCGGCATCGCGGTAGAACACTTCTGTCTTCAGGCGGCAGAGGAAGGATTGGGCACCTGCATTCTCGGCTGGTTCGATGAAAAGAAGGTCGCACGCCTGCTCGGAATCCCCAAAGGGAAGAGAATCCCGCTGCTCATCACCCTGGGTTATCCCGACTGCGACATCCGGAAGAAAATCAGGAAACCGATAGAAGAAATTTCCTCCTGGAACCGATATTGAGACCCGGCGAGATAAACATTCAACGACGCGAAAATGGAAAAGAACAGAGAGCTGGAACTTGCGCGGGAGCTTGTCGGGAATACTGGGACGCATCTGTTTCTGACAGGACGGGCCGGAACAGGCAAGACGACTTTTCTCAAAAGGCTGAAGGAAAGGAGCCCGAAAAGAATGATAGTCCTGGCTCCGACAGGAATCGCAGCCATAAATGCAGGCGGGATGACCATCCACTCTTTTTTCCAGCTTCCGTTCGCACCGTTCGTGCCGGACACGGCTTTCAGCACCTCCGGCAAGGCAAAATACAGCTACCGCTTCGGAAAGGAAAAAATCAGACTTATCCGCAGCATAGACCTCCTCGTCATCGATGAAATCAGCATGGTCCGCGCCGACCTCCTGGATGCCGTAGACAATGTGCTGCGGCGGTTCCGCGACAAGGAAAAGCCGTTCGGAGGAGTCCAGTTGCTGATGATAGGTGACCTGCAGCAACTCGCCCCGGTGATAAAGGACGATGAATGGGAACTGCTGAAAGACTTCTACGAAACGCCATATTTCTTTTCGAGCCGGGCCCTCGGACGCACAGACTATTGCACCGTCGAACTGAAGACTGTCTACAGGCAGAAGGACAGCGATTTTCTCGGACTGCTGAACAGCATCAGAGAAAACAAATGTACGGACGAGACTCTGGCACTGCTTAACAGCCGATATATTCCCGGCTTCCGCCCTGCCAAAGAAGACGGTTATATTAGACTGGTCACGCATAACCACCAGGCACAGAGAATAAACTCGGACGAGCTGGCCATGTTGCCCGGAAAATCTTTCCTTTTCAAGGCGGAAACAGAAGGAAAATTCCCGGATTACTCTTTTCCCACGGAAGAAACGCTGGAACTGAAATGCGGTGCCCAGATTATGTTCGTGAAAAACGATTCTTCGAAAGAACACCGTTTTTTCAACGGAATGCTCGGAGAAGTCGTCGAAATATCCGAAAAC
>CALVBH010000101.1 GCA_944325765.1 uncultured Bacteroidales bacterium | reverse complement strand
CTGAACAAGTATTGCGGTGGCAATAACGGCGGGGATACACCTTTACCCATACCGAACAGAGAAGTTAAGCCCGCAGGTGCCGATGGTACTGCCCGACCAGGTGGGAGAGTAGGAAGCTGCCGCGTTTAGATAGGAGCCGGAGACAGGACGAAAAGTTCAGTCTCCGGCTTTTTTTTATCATCCAGAGCGCAGGGGCCGCCTTGAGCCGAAGGATCTGCGCAGCAAATTTATTTGCTCTGCTCTTCGCTTCTCGCTATATTTGGCCGCTGCGCGTCCACATATACTGTTGCGCCTCGGCAGAACAAATTTATTTGCTCTGCTCTCGGCTTCTTCGTATATTTGATAACCGGACATCAGCGCAAATACCTCATAAAATTTAAGATGAAAAAATTCAGAACAGCTTCTGACAATATGAACTTCAATACTCTGGCTTTCATAAGATATTATTTCCATATACCGGAAAGCCGCAGGCTGTCCTGGGCGCTGATCGAGGAAACTTCGCAGAGCGGTACGGAAATCCGTCTCGGGGTGGTTTTTCCTGAACACCCGCATCTGTATATAGATGTCGCGATGCGCCGTTTCTTTACCGTGACGACGATGTATGGCGGAGCGTTTTCCAGAAAAGTCACTCCTGCACGGAGGACGGCTTCCCGAGACAGTTTTGTCTACTCCACTGACAGCGGCCTGACTCTGAGGACTCCGAAAGACTTTATCACCGACATATATTTCTCATCCCTGTATTCCGGGGATCTCTTCAGACAGCGTCTGCTATGATGCAGGATGATGCGTCTGCCTGTGCCGGCCGCCCTGGATAACGTGAGGGAAAATATATTTTGTTAAGTAATAGTATTTGCATAAATTTGTAGGATAAATAATTCAGGGTAGTCCTGTTGTGATTTTAACCGTGATAAACGTGAGACTTCATTTATTCAGACTGGCATTGGTCATAATCGGCGCAGCCGCGATAGCGGCAGGCTGCACCACATCCAAACAGATATTGTATTTCCAGGATATCGATACTGCGGAAATCGACCGCATTGTCACCAATTATGAACCCGTAATCAAGCGGGACGATATTCTGAAGATAGTCGTTTCCGGTCCGGACAAACTCGTGGTCCAGCCGTATAACCTTACCTTGGGCGAAATAACCTCCTATACTTCCGGTTCTCCGGAAAATTCCACTCTGGAGTATCACGTGGACAAGGACGGGTACATAGAATTCCCGGTTCTCGGACGTATTTACGTCCTCGGCATGACACGACAGGGACTGGTGGAATATCTGACGAAGGAGTTGAAAAAGGAAATCCACGATCCTGTAGTCTATGTCTCATTTGCAAATTTCAAGATCACTGTTCTGGGGGAAGTAAAGAACCCGGGTACGTACAATGTTACTTCAGAAAGGATTACCATACTTCAGGCTCTCGGTATGGCCGGAGACCTGAGCCTGACCGCACGCCGTGACGGCATCATCCTGATACGTGACGATAACGGCCTGAATTCGCATATCAAGATAGACCTGAAAAAAAGCGACATACTGAGTTCACCTTATTTCTACCTCCAGCAGAACGATGTCCTGTATGTTCCGGCGAGCCCTACCAGAGTTACGACCGCCAACTCGACGCAGCTCTGGAGTACGATTCTTTCCGGAGTCACGACTTTCATGTCGGTCGTATCAGTAGTGCTTAGTGTTATTACGCTGTCAAAATAATCTCTAATGGAAAACAACAAGTCAGCCGGCATGGACCCTCGTGAGAAGAATGAAGATTCGATCGACCTCCGTTATATCGTGGATGTCCTGTGGAGTCTGAAATACTGGATCATCCTTTCGGTATTCGTACTGATGCTCGGAGGATATTTTTATCTGAAGACGACCACGCCGCAATATACCCGTTCCGCGACACTCCTTATAGTTAACGACAGGCTTACCGGCGGTATGGGCTCGGAAATGCAGCTTTTGTCCGATATAACCGGAATGAGGGCGAACGGTATCGTCCAGAACGAAATATATATTCTGAAATCCCGGCCCCTGATGCAGGAAGTCGTCGAGGATCTGTCCCTTAACGTCAGATACTTCAGGACCGGCAATTTTCTTAAGGACACAGAAATATACAGGACATCCCCTGTCAGGTTCAGCCTGATTTCGGGAAGCCTGAAAAACAAGTATCCGTTTATATCCATAGATCTGGAGGTGGCAAAGGATACCGCTTCATACAGCATAAGGGAACTTTCATTCATAGCGACCGCTGCGGATGCGGACCATCCGGAACTGAAAGAGTTCAGGGGCAGGACGTATAATTTCGGGGATGCAGTGGAACTTCCCGACGGAAATGTCGTGGTGATTTCCCGACCGGAGTCCGGACTGACGCTCGAACCGGGGAAATTCAGAATAGTCCATACTTCGCCGAAGAAGATGGCCAAGTTCTATTCTTCGAAGCTTTCGGCGGGGACTACGGATTACAAGGAGCGCTCCAGCGTCATTTCACTCTCGATTCAGGACAATATCCCGTCGAGAGCCGATGACATCCTGAATACGCTGGTCGCAAAATACAATGTGGATACTAAGAAATTCCTCTCATTGTCCACTGCGAATACTCTGAATTTCATAGATGAACGTCTGGCGAGCCTCGAGACCCAACTCGGAGACATAGAAACGGAAGTAAGAGACTACAAGACGGACAATACCTTGGTGGATTTTGCGCTGCAGTCGGAAAACATCATCCGGAAAGGGACGGAATACGAAACCCAGATTACCCAGCTGGGGATACAGATTCAGTTCCTGGAAATGATCAAGGAGTATATGGCTTCCGACAGCAATGAGTTCAGCCTTCTGCCTGCCGATATCGGCATTCAGGACAGCGGACTTTCAAGTATGATAACCCAATACAACGATGTGGTTATCGAACGCCGCAGACTTCTGCTCGGCGCCTCCGAATCCAATCCGAGGATAATGGCCCTTACCAATCAGATAACCGATATGCGCAAGGCTGTCATGCTGTCCATCGACCAGTTGTACGATACTTACCGGTACCGTTACGACACTGTTATGAAGGAAGTCATGGCGGACAGGAGCAGGATGGCCGAAATCCCTAACCAGCAGCTCGATATCGCAAAGATCGAAAGGCAGCAGATGATAGTCGAACCTCTGTACGTTCTGCTCCGTCAGAAAAAGGAAGAGGCTCTGATATCACTTTATGCACAGACTGACAATGCCCGTATAGTCGAACCTGCCGACGGACCTGACAGGCCGTCTTCTCCGCAGCCGATGATGATATACCTTATGTGTTTCTGTCTGGGTATTGCACTTCCTCCCGGAGTCTTTTTCCTGCGGCACCTGCTTCAGAGAAAGATAGGTTCCGTCAAGGATGTGAAGGACCGTACATCTTTGCCTGTAGTAGGTTATATCCCTTCTACCGAGAATACTATGG
Organism: uncultured Bacteroidales bacterium; assembly: GCA_944325765.1. Taxonomy (GTDB): domain Bacteria; phylum Bacteroidota; class Bacteroidia; order Bacteroidales; family UBA932; genus Cryptobacteroides. The sequence goes on along the minus strand of CALVBH010000101.1, from coordinate 4,865 downwards.
TGGTACAGGGAAGCCGGGATGTCCTTACGGAAACATACCGTGCCCTGCGTGCGAATATGAACTTCCTGTCAGCCAAGGTCATTCAGGTGACGTCATCCATTTCCGGAGAAGGCAAATCGACAGTGGCGATAAATCTCGCCCTGACACTGGCCTATGCCGGCAAGAGCGTACTTTTCATAGAAACGGACCTGAGAAACGGCTTCGATTACAGGATACTGAATGTCGTCAAGCACAGCAAGGGCCTGGCCACTTATCTGAGCGGCTCTTCCACTTTCGACGAAGTGCTGCGGAAAGGTGTCATCAGTCCGAATCTGGACGTGATTCTCAGAGGCACGATGCCTCCTAATCCGAATGAACTGCTTTCCGGGCAGAGAATGAAGGATCTTATTGCGGACGTGCGAGAAAAATATGACTATGTCATCTGCGACTCGGCTCCTTATGTGCTCATTTCCGATCCTGTGGTCGTAAACGAGTACACTGATGCCACTTTCTATGTGATCAGGTGCGGTTTTACCGATCTAAGGCTTATAGATGAAGTCAATTTCGCCGCCGAAAACCGGAGACTCAGAAACATATCGCTGATTATCAACGGGATCAACCTTAATGCCAAGATTTACGGGAAATACGGCGGTGTAGGCTACGGTTACGGATACGGATACGGCGGCAAGGAAGAATAGTATATGTGGAGACCGTTCAGGACATCAGTCAGATTCGTGGAAATGGATTTCATGACCGATATCCATTCCCATATCCTGTCGGGCGTGGATGACGGTTTCCAGTCGGAAGACAGATCTTTCAGGGCGCTGGAACTCCTGCACGGGCTCGGACTCAGACACGCATTGCTGACTCCTCACATATATCCGGAACTGTATCCGGAGAACTCCCCCCGCTTCATCAGAGACAGGTTCACGGCACTGTATCCGACACTGCAGGGCGCAGGGGTCTCCTGCAGGATAGCCGGTGAGTATATGGTATATCAGGGAATTGAGAATGAATTTTCAGGGGAAAATGTGCGGAACCATCTTCTGATGCCGGACGGCCATATCCTCATAGAGATGTCCTACGCTTTCGAATCGCCGAATATAAAGTCTTTCGTGTTTCAGCTGAATGCTTTAGGCTATCACCCGATTCTGGCTCATCCGGAAAGGTACAATTATTATTCGAAGAAGCTTCTGGAAATCTCGTCAATCGCAGATATCGACACCAAGCTCCAGCTGAACATTCTTTCCCTCGGCGGATTTTACGGCCATATAGCCAGGGAAAAGGCCGAGGCTATGCTTGAAAAAGGACTCTACTCATATTTAGGGACGGATTTGCATACGTTGTCCCAGATAGAACAGCTCAAATCCGTAATGATAGACAGAAAGCATGTGCGTGAAATAGAGAGGCTGCTGCAGAATAATGATATTCTCTGGAATTCTGCACGGTAGCCGGCGGTTAGTTTACCGGATGGCTCCTCCCAGTTTTTTCAGTTCGTGCTCTGCCCTGATCTTGTCGATAATCGCGCATACTATCCCGTACATCGGGCTGTCTTTCGAATAATCCGCGGGGCACATGAAATTCACCCTGTTCTGTCTGAGCAGTTTGCGGGCTATGCGTTTTTTCCTTTCAGTGGCAGGGTTGTATACGGCTATGGAATTCCCTCCGAACATCTTGACGATTTTCATGCACGGGACATCGGTTTCCCCGTCACCGAAATAAATCATGGCGGGGAACGGAATCCGCTTGTTTTCTTCCATCTGGCTTTCGTTCACACGCTTGTTGTCCCGGATACTCAGGATGCCCTTGTTTATCTTGAACAGGAACTGGGTCTTGGCCGTGTAGTCCACGGCAACCCCTGGCCACTCGGCTTCGCCATGTTCGTTGTAAAGGAAGGAGCAGGCGAAAATCCGTTTGAATTCGCCGGCAATCGGAGAGCCTTCTATCATTTCTGCCAGACCGGAGGAATTTATGTAGTGCTCTATTTTCACTCCTTTCGATTTTCCGTAGCTGTTTATGAGACTGAACCATTCTTTCACTCCCCGGAACAGTTCGATTTTTTCCCCGAATTTCCTGAAGTCGTCCCTGCGCAGCTTTATACCGGCTTTTTTCGCTTCATCGAACATCAGTTTCATATAGGCGAGAATGTTGCTCGCATCCTGCCCCTTGGCTATTTCGTCGCTCATTTTCCAGAACTCTTCGGGCGTCTTGCCGATGGCCTGGATAAATCCGAATTCCTGCATGTTCCCCGGAGAAAGCGTGCCGTCGAAATCGTAGACGAGCGCTACAATCAGCTGTTTTCTCATAAAACCGAAAATTTAAACCGTACCCAAGATAATGAATTTAATTTGTTTCCCAACAAAAATAGTCTTAACTTTAAAGAATATGGAATAAAATTCCGTACTGAAAGTGCTAATTAAAACTTACTGACAATGAGACATTATCTATCCAGGCTGGAGGATATCGTGAAAGCGCATTGGAGCGAAAGGGCTCTGAGCAATTTCAAGGGAGAGTCGTTCACCTTCGGTGAAATGGCTGAACAAATCGAAAGATTCCACATCCTGTTCGAAACTGCAGGCATATCCAAAGGCGACAAAATATCGGTATGCGCGAAAAATTCCGCCCGTTGGGCAATATGTTTTCTCGCAGCCAATACTTATGGAGCCATAACGGTGCCGATTCTTGCCGATTTCCATCCGGAAAGCGTCAATTCACTGACAGATCATTCGGAAAGCCGTCTCCTGTTTACCGATACCGACTTGTGGAAGAAACTGGATCCGGAAAAGATGCCGCTGCTCGAATGTGCGGTTTCCGTAAATGATTTCAGCCTCCTGTTTTACCGCAACGCCGGGATGAAGAAGGCTTTCGACGAGGCTCCGGAAGTGTTTGCCTCCAGATATCCTGACGGATTTTCTCCGGACGATGTCGATTATCCGACAGGGAATGACCGGGAAATCGCGCTGATTAATTATACGTCCGGTACTACCAGTGCGCCTAAAGGTGTAATGATAAGATATGACTCCCTGAGTTCGAATGTGGAATTCGGAATAGAGAAGATGCCTTGTTATCCAGGGGAGAACATCGTTTCGATGCTGCCCATGGCGCATATGTACGGGATGGTCTTCGAGTTTCTGTATCCGCTTTGCGGAGGCGTCACCATCAATTTTCTGGGGAAGACGCCTACTCCTGCGCTGCTGCTCGGAGCAATGGCCGAACTCAAGCCGTATCTGGTGATAACCGTGCCATTGGTTATGGAGAAAATTTTCAGAAGTTCGGTCCAGCCGGTGCTTAAAAAGCCGGCAATGAGGGTCCTTGTGCGTATTCCTCTGCTGAACAGAATAATTTTCAAGAAGATACACGATAAACTGATGAATGCTTTCGGCGGTCAGGTCCGTTGTCTGATTATGGGCGGGGCTGCCTTGAATCCCGAAGTCGAAGCCTGGTTCAAGAAGTTCAGACTGCCGTTTACCGTCGGGTATGGCATGACGGAAGGGGCTCCGTTGTTCGGATATGCGCCGTGGACCGAGTTCGTGCCGCATTCCTGCGGGAAGAAAGTGGACAGGATTGATGTCAGGATAGATTCAGCCGATCCTCAGAATATAGTGGGAGAGATACAGGTAAAGGGTGTCAATGTGATGGAAGGCTATTACAGAAATCCGGAGGCCACTGCGGCGGCCTTTACTGAAGACGGATGGCTGCGGACCGGAGACCTCGGGGTTATCGACCGTGACGGCAATATTTTCATACGCGGACGCAGCAAGAATATGATTCTGTCCTCGAACGGCCAGAATATATATCCGGAGGAAGTGGAGTCCGTATTGAACAGCCGGCAGTATGTGTCAGAGTCCGTGGTAGTCGACAGGGATTCGAAACTGGTGGGGCTGGTTTATCTGGATACGGAGAAAATGGAAAGGGACGGATTGGATGAGGAAGGCCGTGCCGCCTGTCTGAAAGAGATTATGGCTTCCGCGAACAGGGAACTTCCTGCATACAGCAGGCTTTCCAGAATTGAGGTGAGGGACGAACCGTTTGAAAAGACGCCTAAGATGAGTATCAGGAGATTCCTGTACAAGTAGTATCGGACTGACTTTTTGTCAGTCTGAACGGAAGGGAATACATTTTGAATTTTGCAGGTGCCGGTCCGCGATGCGGGAGCCGGCACCTGTTCATGTTGTTCCGGCGAGCCTGCGGCGCGGAGCCGGAATAACCGGAATAAATTTTAAAAACAGATATTATGGCAAATAAAGGTACAATCGGAGTTACTACCGAGAATATTTTCCCGGTCATCAAGAAGTTTCTGTATTCTGATCATGAGATTTTCCTGAGGGAGCTGGTGGCCAATGCGGTGGATGCCGACCAGAAGATGAAGGCGTTGGCGGCGTCTGGCGAATTCAAGGGAGAATTAGGGGAACTGAACGTCAGGATTGTCCTCGATGAGGACGCCAAAACATTGAAAATCATCGATAACGGACTGGGAATGACGGAGGAGGAAGTCGACAGGTACATAAACCAGATCGCCTTTTCCAGTGCAGGGGAGTTTCTGGAGAAGTATAAGGACCAGACCGGCAACATCATAGGACATTTCGGCCTTGGCTTTTATTCCGCATTTATGGTTTCAAAAAAGGTTACCATAGATACGCTGTCGTGGAAAGAAGGTGAGAAGGCTGTCAGATGGAGCTGCGACGGAAGTCCCGAATACGAGATGGGCGCGAGCGAAAAGACGGACAGGGGGACGGAAATCACCCTGTATATCGATGACGAGGATGCAGAGTTCGCCACTAAGGGCAGAATCCAGACCTTGCTCGACAAATATTGCAGATTCATGCCTGTACCGGTAATTTTCGGCAAGGAGCAGGAGTCGAAGGACGGCAAATATGTCGATACCG
>CALVBH010000100.1 GCA_944325765.1 uncultured Bacteroidales bacterium | reverse complement strand
CGATGGCAAAATCGATGTCTTCCATGACTTTTCCCATAACCAGTTCTCTGGAATCCCGTCCTTTGTAAAGCTGCTGGTCATCGGAACTCAGTGGCCGGTCTACCCATGGCACATCTCCGTATCTTTTGACCTTTTCAAAATAGAAATATGCCCGGAAAAATCTGGTAAGTCCCTCATATTCGAGACGCACGGATATGTCTTCGACCTGTGATGATCTGGAAAGGAAGAAGTTCATTTCCCTCAGCTTGTCCCAGTTCCAGTGGCTGTCGGTAGGCATAGGTTTGCGCACGCCGGAAATCTCGTCTGCCAGTACGTCCCGCACGATAACGTCGAAAGGTTCGCTGTAGATCTCTTCCGCATTGGGGAATACAGTGTAATAGTTGTTTGTCCACAATTCGCAGTCAGTTTCCGTCCGGAAGTAAGTATCCGGGGACAGTCTGTCTTTCGGGTAGAAATCAAGCATATCGTCACACGAACTGCAGAAGACCGATACCGACAGCACGGCAGCCAAACATATATATGCATTTTTCATAACGTCTGTCATTTTTGTTTGAAAGTTATATTGACACCGAAAGCGAAAGTCTTGTACCACGGATAGGCATCCGAATTCCCGCTGTTCGTGGTAGCCTGTTCGGGGTCTATGAAGTCGCTGTGAAGACTGGTAAAGTAAAAGAGGTTTTCCCCGCTGAAATAGATGCGGCACCTGGACATTCCTGCCTTGGATATCCATCTTTCAGGCAGGCTGTACCCGAATGTGAGGTTCTTGAGACGGCAGTAGGCAAGATTCTGAAGATACCGGTCGTTGACATTTCTCATGGAGTGTTTGGAGTCTCTGGCAGAATATGCCCTGGCACGCGGGAAGTAGGCGTCGGGGTTGTCTTCGCTCCAGACATCCGACATGAAATTCCTCGGGATGAAGGAGGCGAAAGGCCTGACATACGGTCCCCAGAATTTGATGTTGTCGTTGGCAGGGTACCAGTCCTGGTGTCCGATGCCCTGGAACATAATAGAGAAGTCGAATCCGGCCCATTCGAGAGTCAGGTTGATGCCGTAGGTGAATCTCGGTTCGCTGTTTCCGATTTTGACCAGATCTCCGTGGTCGGAAAGTGTTCCGGCGCCGGAATTTACTGTCTTGTCATCGTTCAGGTCGAGGAATTTCATATCGCCGGCCTGTATGCCTTTCCCGTATTCTCCGGCATCGGGCCGGAAATAGTCGTAGCAAACCTCGGTCAGATCTATCCTTGATGCATATTCCTCAGCCTCTTCCGTAGTCCTGAACAGACCGTCTACACGGTATCCCCAGATTTCGCCGACTTCCTTGCCTATGTACGGGTCGCTGAGGATGCCCGAAGGGTTGTCCACTTTCGTGTACTTCGCCCTGTAGTCGGCAAGCGTTCCGTAGAATGAATAGAAAAACGGTTTGCCTGCCAGCTTGAACGAATCTTTCCACCCGAGACTCAGTTCCCAGCCCGTTGTACGGATGTCGTTGGCATTTACCATAGGTTCGTCGGCCCCGTAGATGGACGGCAGGGTCTTTCCGCGGGTCAAAATCCCCTTGACATCACGGATATACGCATCGAATGAAAGGTTGAGTCTGGAATCGAACATCCCCAGATCCAGGCCGATGTTCTTGTGAATGACCGTTTCCCAGGTGAGATTTCCCGCCACGGGATCATCTGAATATGCATAACTTGCTCCGGTCACCTTGTCGAACGTATAATTGTTCATCACGCCCTGGGTGTTGATGCTTTGGATGTAATCGTAAGAACCGACCTCCTGGTTCCCGAGAGTCCCGTATGAAGCCCGTATCTTGAGATTGTCGATGATTTTCCTTGCCGGAGCGAAAAATTTTTCTTCGCTGATTCTGTAACCGGCGGAGAATGAAGGGAAAAATCCGAAGCGGTCGCCGCGTGGAAATTTCGAGGAGCCGTCATACCGGCCGTTGAATTCTACCAGGTATTTGCCCATGTAGTTGTAGGCTGCGCGGTAGAACAGACCGACTGTCGCGCGTTCGTCGCGGCCTCCGGTCAGTTCCGGGATTTCGCCTGTGGCAAGATTGAAATCGGAAAGGGATTCGGTCAGCAGGTCTTCGCGTGTCACTTTCAGGTCGCGGTGGCGGCGGGTTTCGTAGTTGAAACCGGCTATGACTTCCAGATTGTGGCCTTTCCAGCCGTTCTTGTAGGTGGCGAATGCGTTGGCCGTATAGAAATTCTGGTCATATACCACTTCCCGGTACGAGTCCGAGTAGTTCGTGGTCATAGTCCCGACTTCTCCCGGATATTCCGAGTACTGTACGTCCATTTCCCTGTAATCATTTCTCAGATAGCCTTTCTTTACCCCGAAATCGGCCTGCAATGTCAGGGTCTTGTGAATCTTGAATATCAGATCGAACTTCGTGGACATCTCCTGCGTGAGGTTATGGCCACCGGTCCCGCCTTTCTGCATCATCGCCACCCAGCCGTCTGAGGGGAAGTGTGTCGATGAATAGGTGAGAGGGGTATATGCTACCGATGTCCCGTCAGGATTCACTGGGACGAAGCTGGCGAGCGAGTGCATACCGGGCCGGCGCCAGTTGGTAGCTTCGCTTTCAAGCCCGGAGTAGGTGTATTTCCCGCTGAACATACGGGTGGTGTTCTTTATTTCCAGCCACTTGAATACATCGGCATCGATGTTGGAGCGGATATTGAACGAGTGGTAGCCGTCATCTCCGAGTTTCTGTATTCCGTCCTGATAGTAGTAGCGTCCGCTTATCATGTAGGAAACCTTGTCGCTTCCTCCCGAAACGCTGATGTTGTGGTCGGTGGTCGGGCGGCTCATATCATACAGATAGTTGAACCAGTCGAAATTGGCGAGATAGACATATTGGTCACGTCCGAACCGGTTGTCGATAATGACCCATGGCCTGGCCGGATTTTCCGTCTTGTCGTTCCGTCTTTCCCATAATGCCTGATAGTCTTCTTCAGTGTAATTGGTATATGGGACACCGCGTCCGGAAAGCATAAAGAAGTCCGCTATGCCGGCAGAGTAGTATCCGCGGGTTTCGTAGTCTGTGGATGTGGTCGGTGCTGAAAAAGCGAAATATCCGTCGTATGATACCGTAGGTTTCTGGTTTCTGGAGCCGCTTTTGGTAGTTATGAGGATGACACCGAAGGCAGCTTTGGCCCCGTATATGGCTGAAGAGGAAGCGTCTTTGAGGACGGAAATGGATTCTATGTCATTCGAATTTATCCTGTCGGGATAGCTTTCCACCCCGTCTACCAAAATCAGGGGGCTGCCTCCGTTCGGAGAACCGGTGCCTCGTATCTGGAATGAGGAGCCGGCTCCAGGTTTTCCTGAAGTGATGGATACTTTCAGGTTAGGAACCATACCCTGGAGTGCCTGTCCCAGGTTGGCAACGGGTCTGTCCCGGAGTTCTTCCGAGGAGACCTGTGCCACGGCTCCTGTAAGATTGGCCTTTTTCTGTGTTCCGTATCCCACTACCACCACTTCATCGAGGATGGTGCGGTCTTCGGACAGGATTACGTCATAGATGCTTCGGGGGGGGTGACTTCAAATGTGTTGTCAGAATATCCTATGCAGGAAACAATGACAGTCGCGCCTGTTCCCGCCAGTAGTGAGAACTTTCCATAGAGGTCTGTGACGGTGCCGGTGGATGTCCCTTTGATCTGGACACCGGCTCCGATGACCGGTTCTCCGGAAGTATCGGTGACAGTACCGGAAATGGTGATTGTATCCGGGCTGCCGCTGCCGGTCTGTCCGGAGGCGGCTCCGGACGACAACAATGTTGTCATCAGCATCACTATGCTGATGACCGGCATGATAATCTTGTGATTAGAGTAAGTCATGTTTTATGGGTTATTGGCTTTGTTTGTCATATACGAGTTCCACCATGACAGGGAAATGGTCGGAAGGCGTTCTTGCCCGGACCTTGCCATCTGTTTCGCTCCTGTATGTATCGGTCAGGATTCCGTATCGCAGGACTTTGAAGTCAGGAGAAATGAATATGTGGTCGATTTTACGGGAGGTTCTGACATCCGGATCGAACCAGTTTTCCGTACCTGTGGTTTCAAGTTTTATCGGGGCAGTGTCGTATGTGTCGTGAAGTATTCCCGATTCGTTCAGGATACGGTATGCCGTACTCGTGTCCCCGACATTGAAGTCACCGGTCAGTATGACTCGATCTTCGTCACATATTTCCTCGATTTTACGCAGGAGGAGCTTCGAACTTTCTTCCTGGGCGATCTTCCCCTTGTGGTCTGTATGCAGTGAGAAAAACCAGAACCGTTTATGGCTTTCCCTGTCGAGGAAGTGTCCGTAAGTGCAGATCCTTACGCAAGCCGCATCCCATCCCTTGACCGGATGCCCCGTATCCTCTCCCAGCCAGAAATGCCCTGACTCAAGAAGCCTGAACCGGCTTGTCTTGAAGAAGATCGGAGAATATTCACCTTTTGTCTTGCCGTCGTCTCTCCCCACGCCGATGAAACCGTATCCGGGCAAGGCTTCGAGCATATCTTCAAGCTGGCTGTGGAGAACCTCCTGTGCACCGAAGATATCGAAATCGTGGAACAGGACCATATCCGCAATGACCGGATACCTTCTTTCCCAACCGTTGCCTGCCTCGGCATCCTGAGGATTGGCATTACGGATATTGTAGCTTGCCACTCTCAGGGATTGGGCCTCAGCCTGCACAAATGCCAGGCACAGAATCAGGTATAATACCAGATGTCTCATAATGCCGGGGTTTCAGGTAAAGGATCTCCCGGGGTCTTGACCTTGGGGTCATAAACGGCAACTCCTACTTTAGAGTCGGCACAGCCGTAATAGAGATACCATTTGGATTTGAAATAGACCAGCCCTTCAATGAATACAGTCCCGTCTTTATATTGGCCGCTCTTTTCGAATTCGTCCATAGGACGGAAAAAAGGAACGTCAAGCCGTCCGAGTACTTTCCCCGGATCCTCAGCATCAAACAGCAGCTGTCCCGCGGAGTATGTCCCGGCAGGGTAACGTGCATCTCTCAGGCTGTCTGTCCTGTTTTTCCCGTTATAAAGCAGAAGTATGCCTTTGTCTGTAAGCAGGGCGGGTGGCCCGCATTCCGTCAGAGCGCTGTCGAAGTGCTTTTCCCGAGGATATACTATGCCTTTGAGTTCTCCGTTTTCATCCAGTTCAGGAGTCCAGTCTACAAGATTGTCGGAAGTTGCGATGTTTATCATCTTTTCACCCCAGTACATCAGATATTTCCCGTTGATTTTAGAGATGACCAGCTTGTCTCCGTCTAGTCTTGTGAGAATCGATCCTGATTTGCTTGCAAGATTAAGGAATCTGCCGTTGTATGCCTTGCCGAAAGCAGGGCCGTGCTTTGTCCAGTTTACGAGGTCTTCTGATGTGGCGACACACAGGCGAGGGACATCTCTGTTCCAGGATGTGTACATCATCACGTAAGTCCCGTCTTCCGTCATCGCTATTCTGGGATCTTCGCAGCCGCCCATCCATTCGTATTCTTTCATATTGTCTTCTGTCGGGAAAAGTACAGGAGTCTTCCCTGAAACCAGTGTTATGCCGTCTGAGCTTTCAGCCAATCCGATTCTGGAAGTACGTTTGCCGATCCCCTGGGCCAGATTGTCTTCCGCACGGAACAACACGCATATTTTCCCGTCCTTTACGGTGGCGGCAGGATTGAAGGTGTCGCTTTCCATCCAGCCGACCCGGGTTTTGCGCATAGGACAGTCGAATTTCACCTCCGGGTCAGGTGAAATGACCGGATTGGTATTCTGCGGGCGGACAAATCCACCCAAGGCCCAGTCCGGGAGGATGTTCTTGCCGTCAGCCGTTCCTGTGCAGGACGAGTTTCCGGAATTCCCGCATCCTGCGGCTGCGGACAACAGGACAAGCGACATAAGAATGCGCCAAAGTCCGTTTCTCTTACTTAAAATAGCAGTCATATTATATGGTTATCTTTGAAAACAAAGGTAGGATTCATGGATGACAGAATGGTTCTCGCATTATCGGAAATGGTTTTTCTGACGTTACGCAAAGTATCTTATTTTCCGGAAAAAGTCCGTAATGGTTCGGTCTGTCCCGAAATTCTTGTTTTTATCCCTGACGCGTGATAACTTTACCCTTATGAAAAATCATAGAATTCCGCTCACGATCCTGGTCTGCTCGCTCGCTGAATTTGCCGTTCCGGCTGACAATCAATATATGCATGAATGGCTTTCCAATGATTATGGCCTTTCAAACAATTCCGTCAACTGTTTTTACGAAGATTCCAGACACCGGCTCTGGGTCGGAACCTGGGACGGACTGAATGTTTATGACGGCCGGGCTTTCCATTCATTCAGACACAGCCGCGATGACAGTGAAAGCATTGGGAACAATGTCATCCGTCAGATTGTCGAAAAGGATTCGCTTTCGATATGGATAGCGACCAACGACTGTATCTCCAGATGGGATGAGCGGACGGGAAAATTCTCCAATTTCCGGCCAGGGTACGGAGATTCCCGGCAGAAAGAACAGCTTTCATATCTTTTGGGGCTGACTGAAACCGGAGAAATTCTGGTATGCGCCAAACGTCAGGGTTTTTATATCTGGCGCAGGTCGTCACAGGATGAATCCGGTGCTTTTGTCCCGATCCGCGGCGGAGGGGATGCCGCTGTCCTGTCGATGCTGATAGATGACGATGACCGCGTCTATCTTCTGACAGAATCCCGGGAAGTATGGAGGTACAGACTGGTGTCGGATATTATGGGCGGAGCTCCGTTCCTTTCTGATCCCGAACCGGTGGAGACTGACCGACAGGTGTCGGATATGATTCTTGCCGGAGATTTGCTGGTACTCAATTATGACGGACGGATAGACGGCTATGCTACCGGCGTTTTGGGGAAAATAAGTCTCGATACGGGTGTCGACGGTGTCATCAAAACGGCATACAGGGACGGCAGACTTTTTATGACCACCGCGGAAGCGGTATACTGCTATGATTTTTATTCGAGGCAGACCCGGACTGTCGCCGAGTTTTCACGGCATACATCCGTATTTACAGTTTATGCCGGGTCGCAGGACATAGTCTGGGTGGGGACAGACGGAAGAGGGGTCCTCAAGCTTTTCGAATACACATCTCCGTTCAGGACTGTCTTGACGGAATCTCCGGTAAGGTGTTTCGCCCGTCAGGACGACGGGACGGTGCTGGTCGGGACCAAGGGCGAAGGAATCAGGCTGTTCGACAAGGAAAATATGCGGATTACCGGCCGGATTACCAGAAAAGAAGGGTTGAATTCGGATTTGGTCTACTCGATGAGAAAAAACAGTTTCGGGGACATTTTCATCGGTACTGACGGAGACGGAATCAATTATCTGCGCCGGAATTCACAGACTGTCGGAAAGATAGAAGTCCCTGCGGACGGATTCCGGTGCAAGTCGGTTTACAGCATGGCCTTTACTCACGGAGATTCCCTGCTCTGGCTCGGGACATACGGCTACGGCCTGATAAGAATCCGGCTGGAACGGAAAGCGGGGAAATATACGGTATCGGATGCAGTCCAATACCGCGCTTCGGATTACAGCCAGGCATTGGAAAGCAATGTGATTTATTCTATTGTCCGGGACAAGAATCCCGACATACTCTGGATAGGGACCAGAGGCGGCGGGGTAGTACGGTTCAATATGAAAACGGAACGTTTCGAGGATGCCGGCTATACGTATTCTTCCGATTATGTCAGGGATATGGATATCCTTTCCATGGCGCGCGGCTCCGATGACTGTCTGTGGATAGGGACGGCTTGCGGACTGAGCCGCATAACTGAAGAAAACGGACAGGCAATCTTTTCGAATTTTTCCGGACCCTCGCTCGATGATCCGGCGGTACATGGCATAGTGGAGGATGTTTCCGGTAAAGTCTGGTTGAGTACTGGCAATGGCATAGTCTGTATGGACCCCCGGACAGGCGCAAGTACGAGTTATACGTCACGTAACGGCCTGCAGCACGACGAATTTTCAGACGGGGCGTACTTTATCGACAATGAAAAGGAAATCTTCTTCGGCGGAGTCGCCGGGTTCAGCTATTTCAAGCCGGAAGAGATGAGCCTGCGTGAATTCGAACCGAAGATCCGGCTCGGCAAACTGAAAATCAACAACAAGGAACAGAATATCGGCGACAGGCTGAATGCCGGCAGACTGAATCTCTCCCACAGCGAAGCCCATACGGCATTGACATTTTCTGTCGGAGATTTCATAAACAACGAAAACTGCGTCTTCGAATACCGCATATCCGGCCTTTCCGATGAGTGGATTTACAATGACACCAATCCTACTGTCGCCTTTACCCGTCTTCCTCCCGGGAACTATATGCTTGAAGTCCGTTATACGAACGGCGACCGTGTCTGGAGCGGTTCAGTTTACAGCCTTCCGCTTCACGTGGAGCGTCCGTGGTGGCTCGGAGGATGGGCGTTCACAGTCTATTTCCTGTCTGCGGGCATAGCCGGACTTGTCGCTTTTTCAGTCATCAGGAACCGGATCAGACTCAACCGCAGGCTTCTGCTGGAACATATCGAAAAACAACAGCAGCAGAAAATATATGAGGAGCAGCTGAATTCCATCGTGGGGATATCGAACGAGTTCTTTACACCTCTGACCCTGATTTACGGTCCCGCCCAGCAGCTCCTTGACCGGGCCGATCTTGACAATTATTCTAAACGCTATGTCCAGCTGATAAAGAAGAATGCGGACAAGATGCAGCATTTGCTGGATGAATTGACGGACTTCAAGAATGCGGAGAAGAGCATCGTCCCGCATCCGGAGCCGGTCGATCTGAAACTCGTGCTCGACTCCATTATCGACGACTATACCGAATCCGTCGGAGAAAGCCGTATAAGCCTCAATGTCCGCACTGAAACCCTGCCGGTGTTCGTCTCCGACCGCAATTTGCTTGAAAAGGTTTTTTTCAATCTTCTGGCATACGCCTTCAAGTACACTCCTGCCGGAGGCAATATCCATATCATGCTGGGTCCCGCGGAAGACGGTTCGGCCTGCCTGAAAATCAGGAATTCGGGTGACGGTCTTACGGAGAGGCAGTGTTCGGAAATCTTCGACAATCTGCATATCTTCGAAACCGCCGGACAGGAACGGGATCTGAGCACCGGAATAGGGCTTGGACTGGCCAAAAAATTCACGGAGATGCTCGGCGGCGCCATCACCGTATCCGGAGAACCGAAAAAATACACGGAATTCACGGTGACTGTTCCTCAAATGCAGAATGCGGGCGTGGGCGACGGGGTGAATCCTGAAGCCGGAACGTTCGTGAGGACCGTACCTGTCACGACAGACGCCATGCCTGCCGGACAGTCATTTACGATTCTGGTCGTGGAGGCCGATAAAAATATACGGGATCTCCTTTACGATATCCTGTACCGGCATTATCACGTCTTGACTGTGGAGACTACGGAAGAGGCGGTCCGGATGATAGGGAAGAATCTTCCCGACCTGATTCTGTGCGATCTCTCTCAGGGCGATTTCAGCTTTATCGACCGGATACGGAAGGACAACGGCACGGCTCATATCCTTATAGTCAATATTTCGGACAAACTGTCCGTAGATGACCGTATTGCGGCATTGGAACACGGCGCGGACGCATATATTGCCAAACCGTTCCATCCCCGCCATATATTGGCTACCGTAGCACAACTGTTTGACAAGCGGACGGTATTCAAGGAATATTTCAATTCTTCCAGATCGAATATCACGGTCCGGGACGGGATAACGCTTCACGCGGAAGATGAAAGGCTCCTGCAGGAAATAAGCTCCTACATAGAGAGCAATATCGATGATGAAACCCTCAGTCCGGCATCCATTTCCGATTTTATGGGCATCGGGAAAACGACTCTGTATGAAAAACTTAAGGAATTTACCGGAATGACCCCGGGAGAATACATCAGGGTGACACGTCTGGAGATGGCGGCCAAATTGCTGAGGACCACGCAGCTTACCGTGCAGGAAGTGATGTACAGGTCCGGATTCGGCAGCAAGTCGTATTTTTACAAGGAATTTGCATCCCGTTTCGGGGCTTCCCCGAAAGAATACCGCATAAAATGTCTATCTTTGCCGGCTGATTCGCTAATCTGAATATTTTATGAAAAACCGGACATTGAAGAAATTTTTGACTGAGGATTGGGTCATAGTGTTCGCAGGGGCTGTCATACTGGCTCTGGCCGCGGTTTTCCCGCAGTTGATGCCGGTAATGCCCGGGACGCTGACGTCCGTTTCGGACCTGCTTTCCGCAGGCTATATGTTCCTGTTCGTACTGGTGCTTACCTATCTGACTTCCGCGGCACTGAAAAAACCGTTGAAAGGGATATTCGTATCGCTGCTTCTGGTCTTTGTGCTGACATTGGCGGCACAGCTCATCGCTGCGATACCTGTGGTAAAGGAATACGGATTCGAGCCTGTGTTCTTTGCCGTTATCCTGGGCCTGCTGATAAGCAATACCGTGACTCTTCCGGACTGGCTCAAATCTGCCATACAGAGTGAGTTCTATATAAAAATAGGCATTATCTGCCTCGGTTCCACGATTCTGTTCTCGGAGGTGATGAAATCCGGAGTTTACGGACTGGCGCAGTCGGTGGTAGTCGTGTTTACCGTATGGTATTTCGCGTTCTGGATAGGAGGGAAGATGAACGTGGACCCGAAAATGAGGACGATGCTTGCCAGCGCCGTATCCATCTGCGGAGTGTCCGCGGCCATAGCGACCTGCGGCGTCATCAGAGGCGACAACAAACGTCTTTCCTATATCGTTTCCCTCGTACTTATCGTGGCCGTGCCGATGATGTATCTGCTTCCGTGGCTTGCAGGACTGATGAATCTGCCTGAGGAAGTGACGGGTGCCTGGCTTGGAGGAACCATAGATACGACAGGCGCCGTGGCTGCTTCGGGAACGCTGGTAGGCGAGACTGCGGAAAAGACAGCCATCATAGTGAAATCATCCCAGAACGTGCTGTTGGGCATAGCCGCTTTCACCATTTCCCTGATGTGGTCATATCGTGACACGGGCGTGAAAGGCAGGCCTACGGCGGGTGTCATCTGGGACAGGTTCCCGAAATTCGTCCTCGGTTTCATCCTTGCTTCTCTCGTGTTCAGTTTCTGTTTCGAGCCGGAGACTGCCAAGACCGTGGGTAAGGTGACCAAGGGACTCCAGAACACGCTTTTCAGTATCGCTTTCGTCTGCATCGGTCTTGAAACCCGCTTCAGCGACATCCTCGGAAAGGAGAACAGGAATTCCCTGAAAGCCTTCCTTATAGCCCAGACTTTCAACATCATCGTCACCCTCGGAATCGCATATCTCGTCTTCGGAATTCTGAAACCGATGTGGTCGTAATTAACGTCAGAAATCCATATTGAACACCGGCCCGACGTAATGTCTGCTGACCTCGAGACTCCGGAAGGCAGAGTAGGACGGGCCGCCGTTGTATGACCAGGTGATGCCGAGGGCGGCAGGGAACTGAAGCCCGATGAAATTCCCGAATTCGATTTCGAGGGTGGCTCCGGCCGAGAACAGCTGCGCATCGCCGATGAACGACCAGTCGAAATGCGGAGTGAGGATTCCCCTCGTGACATAGAACAGGTTTCCGATGTGGAAGTCCCCGAGCGGGAACGGTATGGCATAGCTGCCTGTCAGTTTTATCCCGTATTCCTGTGATGCGGCCCAGTTTCCGGCTTCGGAAACCGAAGTGAAACCGCGCGGCAGGGTATTTACGCCGGAAACTATCGGCGTTTGTCCGCCGAACCGCCTGCTGAACAGGGTCGTAAGCATCAGCCCCTGATTCCTGCAAATCCCCGGCACATAGCCGTATGCGTACACATAGGCATTCGGAGCTACCATGTCTTCCAGTCCCGGATGGACGGATATTCCGGCTTCGATTCCGAAGCCGAGTTCCGGATATACGTCGGCATGTGCTGCGGGACGCATAGTGTAGAAGCGGGCGGCTGCGTTGAACGACTGGTAGATTTTCGTGTCCGGGGTCTTGTCTGCTCCGGGCCTGAGTTCGGCTGTGCCCGTGACAGGATTCTGCATTACATAGACATTCTGCAAGGTCCTGTCGAACCGGTCGTTGCTGATTTCGTAGGAAATCTGCGGAATGAACCCCCGCGACCAGCCTCCGGACGAGAAATTGAAGGGGATATACACGGACAGACTTCCTGAAATCAGCGGAGAACCGCCGTAACGGTAGGCATAGTCCTTCCCAAGAAGTCCGTTCACAATATCGGTGTATTCGGTGCCGTACAGTGTTCTGGAAGCCCTGTCGTTTATGTCGAAACGCGCCTCGAAAACCGGATAGAGTCCGGAATATGTCAGCCTTGCGTGTCCAGAATGCCGCCATGGTCCTCCCGTATATATGTCCGGGTGTGCCGAGTAGCCGGCGAATCCGGTGAAAGTGCCGAGGCGGTTCTGGAAAAACGCGGATGCTCCGATGGACAGGGCGCTGTAGTAGTCTTCATAACTTCCGCTGCTGATATTGTTATAGTCGAAGTAGAAGGGAGCCCATGAGTGGAGGTTGAAAAGGTTCGGGAATTTCCTGAATCTTTTCGGCCTGGAAATGGACAGTGCGTCTACAGCGGTTTCCGACGGATTCCGGTCTTCTGCCCGGTATGCCTGTCCTTCCTTCCCTGCCACGGAAATTCCTGCCAGTTCCTTTTCCTGCCGGCTCAGGGCATCGGCGACTTTCCACTCGTATCTCGCATTGAAGTCCACAGCCCTGTGCAGCAGGTCTTCCGTTTTCACTTTTACTGTCGGGGCCCCGCTTTTGTCGCGGATGGAGCATATCAGATATTCCCCGTCTTCGCTGAACGTATAGTCCGAACTCCCGTAGCGGAACGATGTTTCCTGCCATACCTGTCCGGTCCCCGGATTCATCAGATACATCTCGTTTACTCCGGTGCGGTCTGATGTGAATATCAGGAAATCATCTTCGGTGCCGAGATTGGAAATCACGACGGGCGTCGGTGCGAGGGTCACTTCCCATTCCTCCGGTCCGGAGACAGCGGTGTTGCGGCGGAAGCCGGAAACATAGAGAGAGTCATCGTTGCGGCGGAAGCCGTCGGTTTTCAGATGGTAAATCCCGTATCCGTGAGCCGATATGGCGGAAGCGTAGAGCGTGTTCCCGAGCCAGGCGCATTCCGTTATCTGCAGGGAGTCGGGCAGGGAAAACGACACTTCCCGTCTCCCGCTTTCCGCGCAGATGACAGTCAGCCTGGATTTTCCGTCCTCCGTAAATTCCGCGGCTGCTATGAGGGTGCCGTCCGGGGAAGGGTGAGGGTTGAACAGCCTGCTGCCGCCGAGCAGGGTCTTTTTTCTGCCCGTTTCCATATCCATGTAACGTATGGCGGAAGAGCTTTTCAACGACCAGCGTGCGTGAGGAAGGGTTTCACTCCAGTACATCCTGTCCTGCCCTTCAGAACGGAACAGCATCCCGACATCGCTGCCGAAAGACGAAATCACGGTTTCTTTGCCTTCATCGTCGATTTTCACGAGTTTCCGTCCCGAATTCAGGCTTTCTTTCAGGGAATACAGGCAGTCGCCGATGACAAGGTTGTCCGAATATTCCGTATGCACCCGCGGTTCATCGAGAATCAGTTCGTAAGGCAGAAAAGGCCCGCGCTCCGCCACGTCTTCGGTCCAGAGTTCATGCCAGAGATGCATGGATTCGTTTACCAGAGAGCGGAACTTCTTGCCTGTCAGCCGTCTGCTTACGGTGTTCCGGGCCGTGATGTCCAATGGACGGCGGGCGTAATGCGTAAAAAGCTGCCCTGAAAAGTCCGGAACGTCGTACAGATACCTGATTCCGGCTATTGTCATATATCCGAAAGCGTAATAATCCGGTGTATAGTGCCAGTATGAACCGTATGCCCATCTGTCGGCGTCCCTGAAATCCCCATCGTCGAATGCTATGCGGTAATAATTCATAAAATCGCCTGTCCGTCCGCGTCCGGACAGGGACAACGCCGTCTCAGCCACCACCGCGTCGCCTTCGAGAAGCCATTTGTCGGGATAGACTCCTGCCAATGCTCCTGCGAACATTTCTCCGAAAATGTACCGGAACGGCCGGAAACAATGGCTTAGTCCGAACTGCATCTGCGCCACGTGGCGGGATTCGTGGATGGCGAGCATGGTCGTCCACGGCATCGGTTCCTGGTCATATCCCGACGGGACCGAGTACAGGTCCATGCGTTTCGGGGCCCAGGCGACGGAGCCGTTGGCGACTGCGCTGAAAGGATGCAGGATTACCGGTATCTTTCCGAAGGATTTTTCACCCGGGGCGAAACCGACGCTCCGCGATACGGGCAGCCGGTATTTTTCCAGTTCGAGGATATAGCTCCTGGCGGTAGAATCGATTCCGGATGGATAAATCACCTTGAAGTTCGGGCTTTCGATATAGTTCCATCGTGCGGACGCAGGGTCATCTCCGCCTGTGAAGAACTGGGCGGAAACGGTTTGCGGCAGCAGGCACAGCAGCAGCGGTATGCAGGCTTTCAGCGCTCTCATCGGCTTTTGGAAAATGTGGTGAAGTTACAGTATATAATATATGGGTACGAAGTCAAATATAAAAAGAAGACGAGAGCAATGCAAGTATATTCGATTTTCTTAAGAGGTTTGTATTTCAAAACCGTTTCTTAACTTTACAGGTGAAACAGACAAAACATCAGCAGAATCTGAGGAGGACGGAATATGAAAGGGGAAAAATACAACGGTTATGTCCCGCCGTTTACAGTGAGTCCATTGGCGGTCAGTCTTGTCGCCGAGATTTCGGCACAGATAGAGAGATATGCTATCCGGCTTGAACAGACAGACGGACTGCACCTGCGGAAGGCGAACAGAATCAAGACAATCCACAGTTCGCTTGCCATAGAGGGCAACAGACTGTCGGAGAGTCAGGTTCTTGACATATTGGAGGGAAAACATGTGGTGGCTCCGCCAAGAGAGATACAGGAAGTCAGGAATGCTATACGGACATATGAACTGTATCCTTCATTGAATCCGTTTGATGTGAAGGATCTCTTGAAGGCGCACGGTGTGATGATGCAGGGATTGATAGACAATCCTGGACATTTCCGCAGAGGGGAAGTCGGAGTGTTCGAAGGAGACAAGTGCATTCATCTTGCGCCTCCGGCACAAAATGTTCCGGGGTTGATGTCCGATCTGTTCGGGTGGCTGAAACATGCTTCGGACCATTTGCTTATCCGCAGTTGTGTATTTCATTATGAATTTGAATTCATTCATCCGTTCAATGACGGGAACGGACGTATGGGACGGATGTGGCAATCTCTCATATTGGGCCGTCTCAACCCTGTCTTTGAGCATCTTCCGATTGAAAATTTAGTGTATGCCAACCAGCAATCATATTACAAGGCAATAGAAGCAAGTACGCAGAATGCCGACAGCGGTCCGTTCATTGACTTTATGCTGAACGAGGTCCTTGACTCTCTGAAAAAATATCAGGGAGAGCCGCTTATGACAGAAGTTCCTGATAAAGTTCCTGATAAACTGAAGTCGCTGCATCCTGAGTTTTCTGACACGACATGGGATGTCCTTGCGTATATCCTTGAAAATCCGCAGGGCACTGCCATTGAAATCGGAAAGCGTATGGGACTTTCAGACCGGATGGTCAGAAAACACATTGCCCTGCTGCGTAATGCCGACATTATCTGTCGCCACGGAAGCAACAAGACAGGCTATTGGGAAATTTTGAAAAATATGGAAGAATAATATCCGATTGACAACGGGCGAGAGTATCCTGTCTTTCGTTATCTTTTAAATTTTTCTTACTTTTGCGGACACTATAACCTGATTATATGCAAATTCTACTTCA
The DNA here is from genome assembly GCA_944325765.1 of uncultured Bacteroidales bacterium. Taxonomy (GTDB): domain Bacteria; phylum Bacteroidota; class Bacteroidia; order Bacteroidales; family UBA932; genus Cryptobacteroides. Next base: position 5,765 of record CALVBH010000100.1, on the reverse strand, counting down.
AATCTTCACCCTTCTGGGTGCGTTGGGAATGTTCCTCTACGGAATGACCCTTATGAGTGAAGGACTTCAGAAAGCTGCAGGAGACAGACTCCGGTCTTTTTTGGCGTCGATGACGTCCACACCGTTCAAACAAGTGCTTACAGGTCTCGGTATCACGGCCCTTATCCAGTCTTCGAGTGCGACGACGGTGATGGTCGTCAGCTTTGTGAATGCCGGGCTCCTGTCTCTCGGAAACGCCATCGGAGTGATAATGGGAGCCAATATCGGTACTACCGTGACGGCCTGGCTCATTTCGATTCTCGGCTTTACGGTAGATATCGCTTCCCTGTCCATCCCGCTTATGGCTCTGGGTTTCGTGTTCTTCGTGGCCAAGAAAAGCAAGAACAAGAGCATCGGAGAGTTCATCATTGGCTTTGCCCTCCTGTTCCTCGGACTGAATTTTCTGAAAAATTCCGTACCTGACCTTAACCAGTCTCCGGAAGTACTGTCCTTTCTCCAGCACTGGGCCGGATTCGGCTACGGTTCCGTCCTGATATTCGTAGTCATCGGCACGCTGCTCACCATCGTCCTCCAGTCTTCGAGCGCGACTATGGCTCTGACCCTCGTGATGGTGAATGCCGGCTGGATTCCTTTCGACATAGCCACGGCTATGGTGCTCGGAGAGAATATAGGGACGACGATTACTGCAAATATCGCGGCCTCGGTAGCGAATGTTTCAGCCAAACGGGCGGCAAGGGCCCATACGGTCTTCAATGTCTTCGGCGTCATCTGGGTGCTGATACTGTACAGGCCGTTCCTGAAACTTATCGGTGTCATCGTGGAAGCGATGGGCTTCCCGAATCCTTTGACATCCAGCTTTTCCGAAGCGCAGCCGGGAACTGACGAATATGCCGCCCTGCAGACATCGGCGCTTTACGGAGTATCTATGCTGCATACCCTGTTCAATACCATAAACACCCTCATCCTGATATGGTTCGTGCCTGTCATCGAGAAACTTGTCACTGTGATGGTGAAGAGCCCGGAAGGAGACGAGGAGATATTCAGGCTGCGTTTCATTCAGGGCGGCCCGCTCAGCACTGCAGAGCTTTCTCTTGACGAGGCCAAGCAGGAGATAGTGCACTTTGCCGAGATCTGCCAGAAAGGGTTCGGCTATGTGCGGAATGCGGTAAACGAGACCGACAAGGACAAATTCGAGGTGCTTGAGCAGAAACTCGTCAAGTACGAGGAGATTACGGACAGGGTGGAGTTCGAGATCGCCTCATATCTGAACGAGGTTTCCAAATCCGAAATCAGTGAGGAATCCGGTGCCCGCATCAAGTCTATGTACAAGATAATCGGCGAGATGGAAAGTCTCGGAGACTCGGGAGAGGCTATCGCACGGATGCTCCAGCGCAAGAATATCCACGGAAAGACATTCGACGAAGCTATGCTCCGCAGGCTTAACAAGATGATGGATCTGGTGGACAACGCCTACAAAGCTATGATAGAAAATCTGCGGATGCGTTATTCCGAGCTTGGGGACATCTCCAATGCTACTGACGCGGAAATCCAGATAAACGAGTACAGGAATGCCCTGAGGGAGGAGCATATCGTAAATCTCGAAAGCAACAGCTACAACTATCAGACAGGTGTCTTCTATATGGACATCGTATCCGAGCTGGAAAAGATGGGCGATTTCATCATAAACATTTCCCAGGCGGAACTTGCCGTCGCGGCGGAAAGATGAAAAGGCTTGCACTGACCGCATTGATCATCCTTGCTGCCGTCTCTTGCGGACGGCGGCAGGATGATGTTGTCCGGACACGTCCGTTCCCGAAGGTAAGTGCCCCGGCTATGCTGACGGAGCAGGCAGAGGCTGTCGCATATGTGGCGGAACACTTCTGGGATGACTTTACGGATACGTCCAGTCTCTTTTCCTGCGATTCCGTCATAGTGAACGGAGTGAAAAAGACAGAGTTGGAGCAGGAATATGCCAACTGGCTGGCTCTCCTGGATATGGCCGGGGAGGAGGCTGCCCTCAAATCCGTAGAGACGCTGTTCCGCCGGATTACGGCGGTGGAGTCTGCGGATACTTCATCGAATGTTTTCGAGAACCTTTCCCGACTTACGACACTTTATCTTTATGATCCCAATTCGCCGTACCGGGACGAAGACTTGTATCTCCCGTTTGTAAGCTCTCTGGCACACAGCCGGTTCACGCCGGAGGACAAGAGACCCGGCTATGCCTATGATGCGCGGATGTGCAGCCTGAACCGTGTGGGGACAAAGGCCGCCGATTTCAAGTTCCGTGACAAAAACGGGAGGGAATACTCGTTGTACGGCATAGATGCCGAATATGTCATCCTGTTTTTCAGCAATCCCGGCTGTACAGCTTGCAAGGAAATCATAGACGTGTTGCACGGCAGTGGAAAGGCGGATACGATGATCCGTTCCGGAAGGCTTGCCGTCCTGAATATCTACATCGATTCCGACCTGGACGAGTGGCGCAAGTATATGCCGATATATCCGGACGACTGGTACAACGGTTACGACCCGGATTATGTCATCAGGACCGATGTCCTGTACAATGTCCGTGCTATTCCGTCGCTTTATCTCCTGGACGGGGACAAGACCGTCCTCATGAAGGATGCCCCGCAGGAGAAACTGTTCTTCTGGCTGGAAAATGTTTCGTAAATCCCGTTCCAGGCTCACACTTCCCGGAACAGGTCGTCCAGGACAATTTCATTTTGGATCATTCCGGACCACATGTTCCGTTTAAGTCCGTATGTAGTCACCATTGTAAGATAAAGTGCTTTTCTCGTCCTTGTCGTCTGCCTGAAAAGCTCTTTTCTTGCCTGCATCTCGTCGTTGTACTTTTTCGTGATTTCGTATTCAGAAGCGGAGAATTTCATTTCACACAGGTTTATCACCTGGTCACGACGGTCGATGACAAGGTCTATCTGTCCCCCTCCGTGCTCTTTTGAGGCCGGGGTATTCCACGAGCATACGGAACTGAGGATGCCGCTTATGCCCAATCTGGATTTTATTTGTTGAATATGATGCAGGCACAGTTGTTCGAATGAATATCCGTTCCAAGTTCTCCGTTCCGGAGAGTCTGTCATATTCGACCACAGATTTTCGTCGTGCATTGTTCTGCCTTTGACGAATTTAAGGAAAAACAGAGTATAGAAATCCGACAACTGATACATTACATCCCTTTCCTTTTTCCCGAATGCGGAATATTTCCGGATGAAATCACAGTTGCACAGATTTTCCAGAACGTTGGAAAAATTCCCTCCCTCAGGCATCTTCAGTGCCGACATTATTTCAGCGCGGGTCATTCCTTTTGCTTTCCTGCTCAAAAGCTCTACGGTTCTGCTGTATATGGATGCATCCTTGAACAGGGACCGGAACAGGAAGCCGTATTCGTCTCTCATTTCAGCGTTTTCCGAAAAGAACATTCTGTCTATGTTCTGGGAAAGGCTGAATTCTTTCTGCAGCATCTGCAGATAGTAAGGTATTCCTCCCATAATCATATATGCCTCCGCGATTTGATAGCGGTTCCAAACTATCCCTTTTGCTTTCAGAAAGGCTTCTGTCTCAGAAAGGTTGAACGGGGCAAGTCTTATTCTGCAAGTGACCCGGTTGTGAAGTCCTCCCTTGTCCCCGATAAGATGTGACAGCATCCATGTAGTCGCTGAACCGCAGACTATCAGTTTCAGGCCAGGCTGCTCTGATGCCCAACTGTTCCAGAACAAGTCGAAAGCCTTCATAAAACCGGAGCGAGGTGAGTCGAGCCATGGGAGTTCGTCCATAAAAATGACAGACCTTTCTTTTTTCAGGGAAATGATATGCTGCTTGAGCTGCTCGAAAGCATCAAACCAGGATGTCGCCAACGGGTATGGGAGACCGGAGAATTCCCGTAACTGGCTGTTGAAGAACATAAGTTGCTCTTTCCTGGTTCCGTTGAAGATACCGGTCACATAAAAATCCAGTCTGCCTTTGAAATAATTTCTGACGAGGAAGGTTTTTCCTACGCGTCTCCTGCCATACACTGCTATAAGTTCGGCTCTGTCAGAGTCGTAGCGGGCTTTCAAAATGTCACATTCCTTTGTGCGACCTATAATCTGAGGTGCCATAATCGTTGAATTACTTGTCCGCAAATATAAAAAAAATCGGGTTACGGACAATATAAAATAAAAATAACCCGTCCGTAACCCGACTAAAAAACGAGTTACGGACGGGTTATGATAAACTGCAAAATTTATGATGATAAAAACACCGAAGGCTTCGGAAAATTTCTAAATTTGTCGGGTGCGACCAAAAATTAATGACAATGAAGACAGAAAAGACGCTTTGGGGGACTTCACCCTGCGGAAAGGAAATTTACAGATACAGGATTACCAATGATTCCGGCGCATACGTCGAACTTTCGAGCGTAGGTGCCGGAATCGTGTCTGTCATGGTGCCTGACAGGAACGGAGTGTTGGGTGACGTGGCATTGGGCTACAGGGATGCACTCAGCTATTTCGGCGACGGACCATGCATGGGGAAAATCCCCGGAAGATATGCGAACAGGATAGCCAAAGGACATTTCACTTTGGACGGGAAAGTTTATGAACTCCCTGTAAACAACGGCCCGAACCACCTGCATGGTGGCCCGTCCGGTTTCCAGAACCAGGTTTGGGACAGCCGGGAAAAGGACGGCGGGGTCGAGTTCATGTATTTCTCCGAAGACGGGGAGATGGGTTATCCCGGGAACCTGAAGGCTGTGGTCAGATATGAGTGGTCGGAAGAAAACGAACTGAAACTGATTCTCATGGCAGAAACCGATGCCCCTACGATAGTGAATCTTACCAATCACGCGTATTTCAACCTCAACGGCGAAGGCAGCGGGGACGTATTGTCGCACGAACTGAAACTGAATGCTTCCGAATATCTTCCTACGGATGAAACTCTCATCCCTCTCGGAGAAACCGCTCCTGTGGCCGGTACGCCTATGGATTTCGTGAATGCCAAACCTGTCGGACGCGACAGCAGGGAGGATTTTCCTGCTCTGAAATACGGGAAAGGCTATGACAGTTGCTGGGTCATCGACGGAAGCGCCGGAGAAACCGTACGCTTTGCGGCGGAACTCCATTCTCCGGAGAGCGGCAGGACCCTGCAGGTCTATACCACCCAGCCTGGCGTCCAGATTTATACCGGGAACTGGCTCGAGGGCTGTCCGGAGGGCAAATGCGGCAGGAGTTATCATGACTATGAAGGCATAGCCATAGAATGCCAGAGATTCCCCGATACCCCGAACAATCCCGACTATCCGTCTGCTGTGCTCAGACCGGGGGAGGTTTATCATGAGGCTATTATCTTCGCTTTCAGTGCCGGTGCGTGATAACGGGCGCATTGCGGCGTTGCCGAACATAAACATTTGATATGAAACAATACTTGGACCTTTTGAAACATATCCGGGAACATGGAACGATGAAACACGACCGCACGGGCGTGGGAACGCAGAGCATTTTCGGATATCAGATGCGTTTCGACCTCAGCCAGGGTTTCCCTCTGCTGACTACAAAGAAGGTGCATCTGAAATCCATCATTTATGAGCTTCTCTGGTTCATTTCAGGCGATACCAACATAAAGTACCTGAAAGATCACGGAGTATCCATCTGGGATGAATGGGCGGATGAAAACGGTGATCTCGGACCTGTCTACGGACATCAGTGGCGCAGCTGGCCTGCTCCTGACGGACGCACCATAGACCAGCTTTCCAATGTGATAGACACCTT
>CALVBH010000099.1 GCA_944325765.1 uncultured Bacteroidales bacterium | reverse complement strand
CTCCTGACCGGACTTTATCCGCACCAGGTGGGATACGGTTCACTTAAGGCCCTGTCCTATCCGGCATATCAGGGGTATGTGAACGAAGACAACGCTATGATTCCGGAAGTGCTGGAATCGGCAGGGTATTTCAGCTTTATGACGGGGAAATGGCATCTCGGGTTCGGAAAGGGTGTCACGCCGATAGGACGCGGTTTCGACAGATCGTTGGACGTTTCCGCAGGTGAACTGTATTTCTGGAACGACCCCGATACCAAGGCCGGCAAGACCCTGCATTGGAACGACCAGAAAATCAGCTATACCGATGAACGCTTGCCGGACCAGTGGTACTCATCGGACTTATGGGCTGAAATCGGGATGAAGTTTGCGCAGCAGGCCATCGATGCCGACAAGCCCTTCTTCTGGTATCTCCCGTATGTGGGAGCACATTTCCCTCTACAGGCACCGGCTGAGACGATAGCCAAATACAGGGGGAAATACATGAACGGCTGGGAAGAAGTGCGCAAGTCCCGTTTCGTGAAGCAGCGTCAGTCGGGGCTGTTCGATGATGCCGGGGAACTGACCCCGCTAAATCCGAAAGCACAGGACTGGGATTCCCTGTCAGACGAGGAAAAGGACAGATATGACCTTCAGATGGCGATTTACGCTGCAGTCATCGAGGAGATAGACAAGAGTATCGGCAAAATACTCGATTGGCTGGAAGAAAAAGGCGAACTGGACAATACCCTTATCATCCTGATGTCTGACAATGGCGGGAATGCCGAGCCGGGTATGGAAGGACGTTGCGAAGGCGCCGATCCAGGAGCCGCAGGCTCTACGGTTTATCTCGGCGGGAACTGGGCCAATGCCGCGAATACCCCGTATTTCCTTTACAAGCACCACGCACACCAGGGCGGTTGCAACACTCCGTTCATAGTCTCCTGGCGTGACGGCATCGATGAAAGCCTCTGGGGGACTCTCAGGAAGGACACATACGCGCATGTCATAGACATTATGCCGACATTGGTGGAAATCTCCGGTGCGGAATATCCGACGGAGCGCGACGGTCATACAGTGCCTTCTATGGAAGGTACTTCCCTCGTTCCGCTTCTGGAAGGCAGGGATATTGACGGTAACAGACCTATAATCGTCGAGCATGAAGGCAACAAGATGCTCCGGAAGGGCAGATGGAAAATCGTCCAGGAATACAGGGAGACCGAATGGCGGCTGTATGATCTGGAGGTAAATCCTACCGAGATGGTGAATCTGGCCGGAGAATGTCCGGATGTCCTCGATGATATGATATCGGAGTACAGGAGAATGGCAGATCATACAGGAGTCCTCGATCTTGACGAATTTTCGGTAGGCAAGTGGTACACTCCGGTCGACGAATATCCGGGAATGGAATGACTGCGGAGGATTCCGTAAAGACATAAATGTCCAAAATCGGGGAATTATGTCCCGTTTTTACGATTTTCCCGCTGTTGTGAACATATTTCCCTGCCCATGATATTGAAATAAGGTAATTTAGCGTAACCACAAATTAATAGTACAAAATCTATGAAGTGCAACAAATTCTATCTGTTTTTCGCCGCCTGCGGTCTGTATATGACAGGCTGTACGGTCGATGACATCGTATATCCGGAAGGAGATCCGGAGGTGGCGGAAACCTATCTGTCTCTTGAAGAAGTGGACGGGACTTCAATCGATTTCGGCAGTATGGGAAGTACATACGTGATGAAAATCCAGTCTCCGGACAAATGGAGTCTGTCCAGTGCGGATGAATGGTGTACTCCCGCTACTGCCGAAGGTTTCAAATACACGCAGGTGTCTATCAGTTATTCGGACAATCCGAACAATCGCGAAAGGTCCACACGTCTCACATTTACGTTGAATGAGACCGGAGAGACATATTCTGTAGATGTCATTCAGGCAGCAGCGGAGTCTGAACTTTTCACCGATCTGAACGAAGTCTCTTTCAGTATCGCCGGGGGAACGGAGGATTTGGTAATTACATCCAATTCCGTTGCCTGGAAAATGGATATTGTCGGGACCGACGGTTCGAGTATCGACTGGTGTACGGTCTCAGGCGATGAAGTCTCCGGATCAGGGACTGTTTCCGTCAACGGTTCGGGAAGTACCGAGGTGACGCTGTCAGTGTCCGGGAACAACTCCGGAAGTGTCCGTAATGCCAATGTCGTGTTTACGGTAACCGAACCGGACGGTTCGGAAAATACTATCCTTACAGTTCCCGTGTCGCAGTTCGGGGAATTTACAGCACCTGTCATTACTCTTGATTCAGAATACGATTTCAGACTCAGTTGGGAGGATATAGTGGGATTGGACAGGTATGAACTCGAGACATATTCCGACGAATCACTGTCTGTTCCGATAAATGACCCTATAGAGATCGTGCCGGGTACCACCTCATACGACCTTTCAAATATTACATGGAAAGACGGGTATGTGGGAATGGTCTGGATGAGGCTCAAGGCAGTGATGACCGTCGAGGGTGAAGAAGTAGGTCAGGCGAGTGAAACAGTATGCGCACATAACTATTTCGATGAGGAAGGCGGAGACGGAACTGAGGACAACCCGTATAAAATCACCGGGCCCCGTCATCTGAGAAATATCGCAAAATTCCCTGCTGCCCATTATCGTCAGACCGAGGATATTGATATGACCGGCGTGGCCTTCGAACCGATAAATTCCGGATTGGCCGCCGGTACGGACAAATTCACAATCGGTATTGTAACAGACGGTATGGTGGAAGATACCGGCTTTGCCGGAGTATATGACGGCTCGAATCATAAAATTTCCAATATGACCATCTCGGCATCCGCCAATGGCAATGTCGCCCTGTTCTCGAAAATAGGCGTCGGTGGAGTCGTGAAGAATGTAACGATAGAGAACCCTGTTATCAACGGAGCCTGGAATGTCGGTGCTATAGCCGGAGAAAATTATGGTATGGTCTCGTATTGTTCGACAGTGGCAGGGGCGAACAGTGCGATAACCGGCGAGGCCGCCATGAGTGGAGGCAATATCACCAATGCTGGCGGTATCGTGGGTCACGTTTATGAGGGAACGGTCTCACATTGTAAGAATACCGTACCGGTCAGTGCCCTGAAAGGATTCTCCATAGGCGGCATTACGGGAAGAATGAGCGCGTTCGTCAAGGATGCGGTGGTAGAGTATTGTACGAATACGGCCGCAGTCACAGCCGCAGTGAATATAAACGGAGCTATGGCGGGAGGTATATGCGGCTCTATGGCCGGAACAGCTGCAGATACATACCAGAGCGATTATTTCATAATACTTGACCATTGTTACAATAAGGGAGATGTCAATGTGACAGGTACAAACTGCATGTCAGGAGGGATTATAGGCAATACTCCGAACGGAGGGGCAAAGATAAATGCATGCCGGAATGCCGGAGACATTACGGCCCAAGGTTCAGCTGCCGGTATTGCTGCCAGGATGGGTAACCCGTACAAACAGGTAACCGACTGTCTGAATGAGGGTACAATTACAAGTACCGGTACGGCGGAAGCCTCTACGCCTGCAGGACTTGTTTCTCAGGCAGGTGCCGCCAACAACGCCGTCATAGAGAACTGCCTCAATGTCGGAACGATGGTCACCAAAAACGGCAAGATGGGCGGACTGGTCTACTGGATAGCAAAAGCAAATATAGGAAAGACTTATTATGAAATGTCAGACTGCTTTGCTCTTGACAGGGATGGTGTAAGACAGCCTTCCGACTGGGACCAGTATATCGTCTCCCCTGTAGGCTATACCAATATCTCCGAAGACGCTGCCAAAGACCAGGCCACTTTTACCGGATGGGATTTCGACAATGTCTGGGAACTCGCAAACGGTGCTTACCCTACCATAAGAGGACTGCTTGAATAAGAACAATAACCGACTAATTAATTACAGCAATATGACATTCACAAGACATATAGCGATAGTGTTGTTATCCGTACTGTGCCTTTTCTCCGGGCTGCAGACAGCTGCCGCCCAGAGCAAGGCCGTGAACGGGACTGTCGTGGACGAATATGGCGTGCCGGTGATAGGCGCTACTCTTCAGGTCCAGGGTACGAACGACTGGACCATTACCGACAACGACGGGAAATTTTCACTGGATCTGGAGAAAGACGGGACACTTCTCGTTTCCTGCATAGGCTATTCTTCGGCTGCCGTGGCAGCGATTTCGGGACAGACGCTTAAAGTGACGTTGCAGACTGAAAGTTTGAATCTGGAAGAATCCGTAGTTATCGGTTACGGCGCTGTCAGGAAATCCGACCTTTCCGGTTCGATATCGGCAGTGGAAATGAGGGATGAGGCTCAGATGATGCCGACAGCTTCTGCAGACCAGTTCCTTCAGGGACGTATCGCAGGAGTGAGCATTTCATCCGACAGCGGTGCCCCGGGAGCGGGTATGAACGTACAGATTCGAGGTGTCTCCACCCTGTCGGGAAATACTGCGCCTCTTTATGTGGTGGACGGTTTCCCTATCGAGGCCGAGACCGCTACCGTGAGCGGAGGCATCAACGAACTCAGCCAGCAGCCGACGATGAACCCGCTGGCATCCATAAATCCTAATGACATAGAATCCATTCAGGTATTGAAGGATGCCTCGGCGACAGCCATTTACGGTTCCCGTGCCACGAACGGAGTCATTCTCATCACTACTAAACAGGGAAAGGAAGGACGGACAAACATTACCTATAACTTCCGTCTCGACGTATCGCAGGTAGCCAAGAAATACGATTTGCTGAATGCATACGAGTATGCTACATACGAGAACGAACTGGATCGTACTTCCGGCGGGTACGATATGCAGGGGAATGTGATAGGGGCTGGAACTGCTCCTCGAAATTCGGCGGATATGCTGGAGAAATACAAGATCTATTCTACGGACTGGCAGGACCTTATGTACGAGACTGCGATTTCCCACGACCATCAACTCGGAATCAACGGAGGTTCCAAAGCAGTGCAGTATAACGCTACGTTCGGCTATACCGATCAGGAAGGTGTCATTATGAATACAGGGCTTGAAAGATATTCCTTCAGACTGAACCTGAAGGCCCGGCTGGCCAAGAGGCTGACATTCCAGACGAACTCCAGTTTCTCCCTTACAGAGCAGGACCAGACTTCGCATTCGCAGGCTGCCAGCATGAACCAGATGATACGCCGTATCCTGACTACAGAACCTACCCTTATGCCGGGAGACGTGATAATAGATGACGAGGATCTGTCATACGTAGCGGCAGACAACCCGTACGCGATGGCGACACAACTTAAAGACAATCTTCAGCAGAAATTCACCATTCTGAATGCATCACTGACTTTTGACATAGCGGACGGTCTGGCACTAAAGGCTGCAGGCAGCTATAACAGCAATCTCGGGTCACGTTCCACATACTATCCCATAGGTACGAATGCCGGAAACCAGTACAACGGTACCGCATTCAGAGCGGAAAATTCCCGTCAGAATGTCGTACTGGAGGCAACGCTGAACTATGACAAGGTGATAAACAAGATTCATCGTATCAATGCGGTACTCGGCTACACATACGAAGACAGGGAAAACAAGACTCTTTCCATACAAGTAGGCGATTTTGCCAACAATGACCTGTCATACAATGCCATAGGGGAGGCGACCAATACCATATCAAAAGGCAGTTCAATCATCCGGACAAGGATGTCATCATTTCTCGGGCGTATAAACTATACCTTGATGGACAAGTACATCTTCACTGCTACTGGCCGTTATGACGGTTCATCCCTGCTTGCGGAGGGAAACAAGTGGAGTTTCTTCCCGTCTTTCGCCTTTGCATGGAGAATCAATCAGGAGAATTTCCTTAAAAACGTAAAGGCCATATCGAATATCAAGTTGAGACTCAGCTATGGTACGACCGGTAACCAGAATGTCAGTTTCGCAGCTCCTTATGCCTTGATGGTGCATGACCGTGCATATATCGGAGGATCCGTGGTCCACGGTATGAATACCAGCACCCTCGGAAATCCGGACCTCGGATGGGAGACGACGATAACATATAATGCCGGCCTCGATTTGGGGTTTGTAAAAAACAGATTCAGGCTTACGGCGGACATTTATCAGAGAGATACCAAGGATCTTCTCCTCAACTTCGGTCTTCCGCAGTCGTCAGGCTACGGGACCTTGTCCACGAACCTCGGCCATATCAGGAACAGGGGTATAGAACTCGAAGTCGGGGCCGACATCCTGACCGGCAAGGTGAAGTGGAGTGTCGGAGGAAACATCTATCTGAACAGGAACAAGGTAATCGATCTCGGAGGCAATGAACTGCTCGGACAATCATATCTCGCAGGAGGAGGGGCGCTGAGTTCGTCCATCCACATCACCAAGGAAGGCTATCCGATAGGCTGCTTCTACGGCTATGTCATCGACGGTATATACCAGAACGAGGAAGAGGCCCGCATGGCACCATACGATACCCCGCAGGCTACACCGGGCTCTTTCAAATATAAGGATATCAGCGGCCCTGACGGATTGCCGGATGGACAGATCACGTCGGATGATATGACCATACTCGGCTCCTCTGAAGCCAAGTTCAACTATGGACTGAATACGGACATCAGCTGGAAGGGCCTGTCTCTTTCAGTCATATTTACAGGACGTTGCGGCGGAATGGTAGCCAACCTGAACAGGTATTTCCTCGACTCGTTCAACGACCAGCAGAACAATATCCGCCGGGAGGCCTGGGAGGGAAGATGGACCGGAGAAGGTACATCCAACTACTATCCTGCGGTGGACGGTTCCAAAGGTTCTTCGTATTTCAACAAGAGATTCACCAATTTCCTGCTTGAAGACGGCTCTTATTTCAGGCTGAAAAACCTTACACTGTCGTATCAGTTCAGCATAAGGAAAGTGAAATGGCTGAGAAGTATCAGAGTCTATGCGACCGGGACGAATCTGTTTACCATCACCAAATACTCGGGCTATGACCCAGAGGTGAGCATCACCAAGAGTGCAATGTCCCCTAATGTGGACTATGCCGCCTATCCGTCAAGCCGTACCTGGTCATTCGGTTTAAGTCTTGGATTCTAATATGAATATGTCAGTTATGAAAAGGAATATATTATCAGTGGCTTTATTCGGCGTCATCTTTACTTTGTCCGGCTGTCTGAGCGTGGACATAACGGACAGGGTCGAAAAGGAGGACGGATTTTACAAGACGGAGGAACATGCCCTGTCCGCGATTTACGGCGTGTATGCCACGCTTACGGAATTCGCCTATCACAAGACGAACTGGGCCTTGATTCTGCCTACTTACGAGGACTGCATGTATGCTATGGGCGCTACGGTTCCGGCGACCATCTCGAACAATACGCACAGTGCCAACTCCGCTCCGGCGGTGAATTTCTGGCCGACCCTTTATGACGGCATCAACAATGCGAATGAAGTTATAAAAAGGGTTCCGGACATTCCTTTCGGGAACGAATGGGACAAGAACAGGATAATTGCAGAGGCACATTTCCTCAGGGCACTTTTCCATTATGACTTGATGAGACTGTACGGCGGAGCCAACGGTATCCCTGTCGTGACAGAACCGACAACCGGAGTGGAAAACGCCTATAACGAACAGCAGCCGAAAGAAAAAGTATATGAGCGGATAATCAAGGATTTCGAATATGCCGCAGGGCAAAACCCTGATGGTACGGACCGTCTTCCGCAGAGAAGCGATGCCGAGTATGTCGTGGGTCGTGTAACCAATATGGCTGCTCATGCTTTTCTCGCGGAAGTTTATCTGACGCTCGGTCAGTGGCAGGATGCTGCGGATGAGGCAGATCTCGTAATAACATCCGGAGAGTATTCGCTGGTGGAAGACTATAAGAATCTGTGGGACGTGAGCCAGGAGACCGTGGCTCAGACCGAGCATATCTTCTTCATACCTTTTTTCAGGGATACGAATGACCTGGCGGATGCGGCACTCGGTTCCAACATAGCTCATCTGTACAATCCGAACGGGGTCTTCGTCGGCGGGGAATCCGTCTCGGGAAACCCTTACGGAAAGGGTGCCGGCCAGCATCGCGTCCAGAAATGGTTCATAAGGATTTATCAGGATGATACCGAGAATCTTGGTTACAGCGACCCTGCGGTGGATGCTTCTCAGGATGAGAGCAAACTCGTATCGAAAGACTACCGTATCGAAACTTCATTCTGGAGGACTTTCCAGAACAAGAACAACACAACTCTGGCTCTCGGCGATATCGTGACCTGTTATCCAGCGGCAGGAGGCGCAGTGCAGCAGAACTGGGGCTATATAAAAAAGTATATCGACCCACAGGGTGTGAACAACAGAACGAACGAGAATGATATGCCTCGCCTCAGACTTGCGGATATGTATCTGATCAAAGCAGAAGCGCTCAACGAACTCGGTGAATACGACGATGCCTGCAAGGCTATAGATATGATCCGGGATAGAGCCAGAAAGGCGGACGGGACGGAGCGCAGCTGGCCGAAGTATATCAGTCCTGACAGGGAGGACAACATCGGCCGGACTCTTACAAAACAGGAATTCCGCTGGCTGGTATTCAATGAAAGGGGACTGGAATTCGCCGGTGAGCAGCATCGTTGGTTCGATCTGGTTCGGATGAATTACGATGACGGCGGGAACAGGACGATGTATGACTATATGAAGGACACCTATATCCCGTCTCTGCCGGCAGCGGATGTCCAGGCACAGGGCGTAATGGCGGAGAGGAAAAAGTATTTCCCGATACCGTACGACGAGGTTTCCAGAAACCCTGGCGTGACCCAGAATCCGGGGTATTGATATGTAATAGTCAAGACTTGTTCTGACATTTTCTATACTATCGGACAAAAAGAGTGTCCGATGCCATCTGCGAAGATACGCAACTATTCTCACTCTCACAACCTGATGAGCCAATCACTTGCTCATCAG
>CALVBH010000098.1 GCA_944325765.1 uncultured Bacteroidales bacterium | reverse complement strand
TTTCACACCCACCCTTGCCTAATTCGCAAAGACGGTTAAAAAGAAGAAAAAATTCCCCCCCCCGCAAAATATTTCGGGCAAAAAGTTTACAAAAAAAAATCACGGACAGCCATAAATCAATGACTGTCCGTGAATTATAAAGATCTCTCCACTGCGGTCCTTCGGACCTCCGGTCGAGATGACACGGGAACCGAGCCCGAATCCTGAAGATAACGCAGCAATTTGCCGGTTATCACAAAAAATCATCAATAGTTTTCGGAGTGAATCTTAAAGTAAGCCTTAGGATGCTTGCACACCGGACACATCTCAGGAGCCTTCTTCCCTATGACGATATGGCCGCAGTTCGAGCATTCCCATACCATATCCTGATCCTTGGAGAACACCAGTCCGTCCTTAACATTTGCCAGAAGCTTGCGGTAGCGCTCCTCATGCATCTTCTCGATGGCGCCTACCTTTTCAAACAAAACGGCTATTTCAGTAAAGCCTTCCTCTCTGGCATCCTTCGCAAAGCCGGCATACATGTCGGTCCATTCGTAGTTCTCGCCTTCGGCGGCATCGAGAAGATTCGCTTCGGTAGCCGGCACCTCTCCGCCGTGCAGGAGCTTGAACCAGATTTTCGCATGTTCCTTCTCGTTGTTCGCAGTCTCTTCGAAGATGGAAGCTATCTGCACGTAGCCGTCTTTCTTGGCCTTTGAGGCATAGTAAGTGTATTTATTCCTTGCCTGCGACTCTCCGGCAAAAGCTGCCTGAAGATTAGCTTCGGTTTTCGTTCCTTTCAGATCCTTCATAACTTTTGAATTTAGAATTATTAAAATTTAGATTATACTTCCACAAATATAGGAATTTTAATTCTATTTCAAAGAATTTTATCGGGTCATTTGACAGATTCTTCGGCGTCGCTCAGAATGACATTGAGGCGTCGCTCAGGACGACGCCGTCCAGAATAACCAGAATAACAAGTCATCTTAACTTGTTCCTTTCGAAATGGCCCCGTACATGCAGAAAATACCAGACCATGCCGGCTGCATTGACGATGAACGCAGCCCAGAACGCGGAGTGATAGCCGAAATGTTCGGAAAACATACCGCCGGAAAGCACCCCGAGACCGACTCCTGCATCCCAGGCGGTCAATATGGAAGAGTTCGCGGTTCCCCGCTGGTTGTTCTCCGCCAGATTTATGAACATGTTCTGAAAGGCCGGGTACATGTGCCCGTTGCCGAGTCCTATGATGAAAGCGGAGGCATAATAGCCGACCGGATTATGCAGGGCCGCAAAAATCAGATAGCCGCAGGCGGCGGCAACTGTCCCGAGTGAGGCATTGTACGTGACTCTGTTTTCCCTCAGCGCCCTGGCTCCGGTCAGGCGCGACAGTATCAGTCCCACGGCAAAAAGCGTGAAGAAGATACCTGTTCCTCCGGTAATGCCCAGTTCTTCCTTCCCGTAAATGGCCACATACGTCGATATCACGCCGTAGCTGAACGAAAAGCATATCATAGAAAGGGCTTCCCTCCAACCTTTCAGGAGGAAGAAACGGTCAAGGGAGATTACCTGCTTGTCCGGCCTGAATTCCCTGGACGGAAGACTGATGGTGGAATCCAGAATCAGGCCGGCGAATGAAAAGGCGGTAGAAATCCAGAAAAGCGTCTGGAAGTTGCCGTCAAGCGCCTGGAGAAGATAGACGGCAAGCACCGGGCCGAGAGCCGTTGCGAGGTTGTTGCTCAAGCCGTAATATCCGATTCCTTCCGTTCTCCTCGACGACGGCAGCACGTCGATGGCGACAGTACTGGCAGCGACAGTCGTGGAGCCGAAGGGAGCACCGTGCAGGGTGCGGAATATGGTGAACATTGTCAGGGACCCGGCTACGATATAACCGAAAAACAGAAGGAAAAACAGGAAATTGCAGACTATGAGCACCGTCTTGCGGGGATAATTGTCCACGATATAGCCGCTGAAAGGTCTGATGACGAGCGCCATCAGGGTATAGCCGGCCAGCGCCATTCCGATAGTGTCGTTGCCGGCGCCGAACGTTTCGCTAAGATACAGCGGAAGAAGCGGCACGATAAGGGTGAACGAGAAATTCAGCAGGAAATTTCCCGTCCATATCTTCAGGTAGTTGCTGTTCCAGAGTTTCTCAGACATATTCCGTCTTCTCAAATGCCCGGCAAATTTATGAACTTTTCCCGTTCATCCTGCCTTACCTGACCTGAATTTTTCCTTGATATCGGATTTCATAAAAAAACAGGACCGCCAGCGGACGATCCTGTTCATTTACCGGAGTCGGTTCAGACTATTTGCTGATGACGCGGGCCATTTCGCAAACCTTGTTTGAATAACCCCACTCGTTGTCATACCAAGAAACTACCTTCACGAAAGTAGGATCGAGCTGGATACCTGCCTTCACATCGAAGATGGAAGTGTGTGAATCACCGCGGAAGTCGGTAGAAACGACGGCTTCGTCAGTGTATCCGAGGATGCCTTTGAGTTCGCCCTCTGAAGCTTTCTTCATAGCTGCGCAGATTTCCTCGTAGGTAGCCGGTTTTTCGAGTTCTACAGTCAGGTCAACGACTGAAACGTCCGAAGTAGGGACACGCATGGACATACCGGTAAGTTTGCCGTTCAGTTCAGGAAGAACCTTGCCGACAGCCTTGGCAGCACCAGTAGATGAAGGAATGATGTTCTCGAGGATACCGCGGCCGCCTCTCCAGTCTTTCTTCGAAGGACCGTCAACGGTTTTCTGGGTAGCCGTAGCGGCGTGAACGGTGGTCATGAGACCTCTCTTGATACCGAACGTGTCGTTCAGGACCTTGGAGATAGGTGCAAGACAGTTCGTGGTGCAGGATGCGTTGGAAATGATGGTCTGACCTGCGTATGTCTTGTCATTCACACCGTATACGAACATCGGAGTAGCGTCCTTTGAAGGAGCGGACATGATGACTTTCTTGGCGCCGGCCTTGATGTGTGCCGATGCGAGTTCTTCAGTAAGGAAGAAACCGGTAGACTCTACCACTACGTCTACGCCGAGAGCACCCCAGGTGATGTTTGAAGGATCCTTTTCAGCGAAGATCTGGATTTTGTTTCCGTCAACTATCATGTAGTTGCCTTCCACTTTGACATCATGATTGAAATGACCGTGAACAGAGTCGTACCTGAGCATGTAAGCCAGATAATCAGCATCGAGGAGGTCATTGATACCTACTACCTGAATGTCATTCGAGAAATTCTCGACAGCTGCACGGAATACCATACGGCCGATACGACCAAATCCGTTAATACCTAATTTAATCATCTCTTTAATATTTTAAAGTAACACTTTTACGTCCTGTCGCTTCCGGTTCCGCCCGTCATCTCGTACCTCACCGGAAAATCTTCGCAAAAATAAGAAAATTTATCAAAATCCATTAAAAATTCTTGATTTTTATAAGATTTTCCATTCCGGACATTAAGGAGTCTGTCCCTACTGCGATTTTTCCGGGCCGACGGTCCAGCCACTGGTTTGTCTCCGGTACAAAAGCCGCATGTGCGTGTCAGCCTTTGAGAAAGGTATATCGTTCGACGGAATAGAGCGGGACAAACGGAAGTATGACAGGAGTGGAGGCAGCATAGCGCCGATACCCGGGGTCGGAGCCATAGCGCCTGTTCTGCCGTATTTCAAGTCTTCTGGCACCGCCGAACATAATGTATACTATGCACAGATACCCTGCGGCAGCCAATGACCACTGCCATCCCGACAAAGTGCCGATACCGGATATAAGGCATCCTGTCCAGAACAGGATTTCCGCAAAATAGTTCGGACAGCGGACAATCCTGAACAGACCTGTATCGCAGAATCTGTCGGGACGGAGCTTTTTGGAAGCGGATTTCTGAGAGTCGGCGACCGACTCAAGTACAAGCGCTGCCAGCATTACTGCGGCACCGGCCCAGACCCATCCTTCCGATGCATACCGGTCCGTACCGTTGGACAGTCTGTAGAAGACCGGAGACACCTGACAGACATACAGGACTACGACTGAAAGCCATATCGCCATCCTGGTTCCGAAACCGAGCCTTGCCGAAGTCTTCGTCAGTGACGGAAGTTCTTTCCTGTATGAGGCGCTCTTAAGTTCCCGATGCAGAAGAAACCCGCCGAGCCGGCAGCCGTAGGCCATAAGTATAAGGCATAATACCGCTGAAGGCAATGTCAGGGAACCGCAGTATGCCGCCATCATGTACAGCGACATTGCGGCTATGGAAAAACCATAGCCGAGAGAAATGAAATAGACGAATTTAATCCAGCCGAGTGCGCTAACGACAAATGAAACCGCGGCCAATATCCATATCTGTTCAGGAAATATCATTTCAGTGCATTTTGAGGTCAGATATTGTCCGTTACCCGGACACTGAAATGACGAATTTACAAAAAGTTTCCGGAAAGAAGCCGTGAATCGGAATAATTTTTCAGAAACAGGAATTTTTAATCAGTTTATTCAATATCTTTGGAGCCTGGTTCAAGAAAACGGATTTTATGGACATATTACTGACGAATGACGACGGCTACAGGGCCAAGGGAATAAGGGTGCTGGCGGAGATTATGAAGCAGTTCGGAAACGTGACCGTGGTGGCGCCGAAGCATCACCAGTCGGGCATGGGCATGGCTGTCTCCATGAACGGGAAAGCATTGGCATACAAGGAAACATATCGGGAAGAAGGCATCGTCTGGTCATATCTTGACGCGACACCGTCAAGTTGTGTGAAATTCGGCATCAGCCGCATTTTCTCCGGAAAGAAACCGGACGTGGTCGTATCCGGAATCAACCACGGTTCGAATGCGGCGACGGCATCCTGCTACTCAGGGACATTGGGAGCCGTAGCGGAAGCCGCCATCCACGATATTCCCGGCATCGGAGTATCCCTGGACACCTGGGACGCGGATGCCGATTTCTCCAGCGTCGTGAAATATTTTCCCGGCATTTTCAGCAGAATAATGGAAAATCTTCCTTCCAGGTACGGGATTTACTACAACGTCAATTTTCCCGGCAGTTCCAGGGGACCGGTGAAAGGCATAAAGACGGCCTCCCAGGGCCTCGGGAAATGGGTAAGGGAGTTCGAGGACTGGAACTGCGAAAATCTGTCAAAATATGGAATTCCGGCCCGGACAGTGGAAGCCGCCATTGCCGAAGCCGAAGAAGGGGAAAAGTTGTATCTTATGTGCGGCGATTTCACGGATGATCCCCGGAATCCCTCTGACGCCGACCACCATTACAACCACAGGGGATATATCACTGTCGTACCTCACAACATAGTCTGCACAGATACGGAAGAACTTTCAAGGCTCCGCACCCTGGATTTCTTCGACCGCGACTTCTGACGGAAGGTCTGCCACATCTGTAAAACCAAGACAATCATGAAATATTATATCATAGCAGGAGAAGCCTCCGGCGACCTGCATGGTTCGAATCTGATGAAAGGCCTCTACGCTGAAGACCCTCAGGCGGTTATCCGCTTCTGGGGAGGCGACCTGATGAACAGCGTCTATCAGGAAAACCGGACAGGGGCCCGGGGCGGCGGGCTCGTCCGCCATTATAAGGAAGGTGCGGTAATGGGTTTCACCGAAGTCCTTACCAAGGCGGGAAAACTCCTCGGCAATATCCGAAAATGCAAAAGAGACATACTCGAATGGCAACCGGATGCAGTCATCCTCATAGACTACCCCGGTTTCAATTTCAGGATAGCCGGATTCGCCAGCAAAAAAGGCTTCCGCACATATTATTACATAGCTCCGAAAGTATGGGCATCGCGCGAAGGCCGTATCCGGAAACTCAGGAAATACATCGACAGGCTGTATATCATCTTTCCTTTCGAGATACCGTATTTCAAGTCGAAAGGCGTCAATGCGATATATCTTGGAAATCCGTTGGTCGATGCCATTGCCGGCTCGAAGGCCATGAACGAAACCAGAGAGGATTTTCTTAAAAGGAATTCTCTGGATGACAGGCCTTACATTGCCCTGCTTGCAGGGTCACGGAAAGGGGAAATAAGCACCATGATGCCGGTACTGGCAGATTTTGCGGCGAGGCTGCACAGGATTCCGAAGTACAGGGATTACCGCTTCATCATTGCCGGGGCTCCGGCCCGGTCGGCAGAAGATTATTCCGGTTACCCAGGCATTGCCGCAGGCGGAGAACCTGACATCCGGATAATTTTCGGGGAAACGCAGTCCGTCGTCAGACATGCGGAGGCTGCGGTGGTAAATTCGGGGACGGCATCGCTGGAGACTGTCCTGCTCGGGACACCTCAGGTGGTAGGCTATATCTGCAACAGACTTACTTACCTGATAGGCAGGCTGATAATCAAAATCCGGTATATCAGCCTCGGAAATCTCATAGTGGACAAGCCCGTGTTCAGGGAACTCATTCAGGATGACTGCTCGGCGGAAAATCTCGTGTCGGAAATCAGGGCCCTGCTCGAAGACCCGCAGTACAGGACGAAGATGCTTGAAGGCTACGCGGAAATAAGAAAGGCACTCGGGAATACCGGTGCCTCGAATGCAGTAGCTGCGGATATGTTCCACTCCCTGTCCGGAGACAAGTCCTAAGACCGCTCCTTTATGATACCTAATCTGTAGGCCGTCAGCAGTTTTTTCAGATCCTCTATCTGCACTGCCAGTTCGCGTCCCTTGTCGGTATCCTTCACCATCATTCTCTGGCTGCTCAGTTCCACCAGCTGGGTCGTGGACTTTATATCCTGTCCTTCTTCGATGGCTTTCTGCGTGGACGAGAACGGTTCGTGCTGCACAAGCTGGAATCCGCGGGAATGATACACCAGAGTATATCCGGCAATCCCCGTTTCCGGATGGTAGGCCTTGGAAAAGCCGCCGTCTATGACCATGAGCTTGCCGTTGGCCCTGACCGGTTTCTCCCCCTTTGCCGCCTTCACCGGGACATGGCCGTTGATGATATGCCTGTGCTCTCCGGAGACGCCGAACTCGTCGAGAATCCGGTCGCAGACAGCCTCATCGTTCCGCAAGGTATAGTAAGCGCCTTTTTCCTCCTTGTGCATCTCCTTGTCTACCAGGAAATACCGCTCGAAGGTAGCCATCTTGCTCTTGTCGAACGCCGGAGAATCCTTCCCGCACCACAGATACCAGACGTAATCCAGGGCGAAACTCTTTTCCGGGTCGTTCGGAGCAGCGAAATATGCGATACGCACAAGCTGCCCTACCCGGCTCAGCAACTCGCGTCCCCTGTATTTCCGTCCGAGAATATCCACCTCTTTCAGGGTGCCGTCCGCGTTCATCGGCATGGATGCATGGAAAAGCAGGTTGGAGTTACAGATATTGTACATGCATCCGTAACGGAATATGCATTTTATATGTTTTCTGAGCTTTTCACTCCTGATGAAGGAATTGTGCAGTTTGTCCACCACCTCCCTCTCTTCCGGAGTCAGCCTGTAAGGGTCGTCAGGGTCGAGCGTAGGGAAGAAGCAGTCTTTCATTTCGTAGGTCTTGCCGTCGAGGACGAAAACCTTCGCAGCGAGATCTATATGTTCGAGCAGAAGCCTGTCATCCATACCGAACTCGGGACGCCTCCTTATGATTTCCGCCTCCAACTTGAACTGGATGACACTTATGGCCTTATGCATCTGGGCAAGCAGACGCTTGGTCTTTTCGTCCAATTTCTGCGCCTCATCCTCGACTCTCGGTCCGAACAGGGTGCATGGGTCATCGGCATAGGTTTCCATGGCGAACGTGGCGAGCGGAAGCAGGTTTATACCGTAGCCGTCCTCCAGAACGGAATGGTTCGCATACCTCATCGCCAGACGTATGACATTGGCTATGCAGGCATCGTTTCCGGAAGCCGCGCCCATCCAGAGAATATCGTGGTTTCCCCACTGGATATCGAAATGATGATAGTCGCACAGCGTATCCAGAATGATGTGAGGGCCTGGACCGCGGTCGAAAATGTCTCCGAGGATGTGCAGGGAGTCTATCGTCAGACGCTGGATAAGATTGCACAGGGCCACGATGAAGTCATCCGCCCTCTGCGTCTCGATAATGGAACTGAAGATGACGTTTATGTAAGCTTCCTTGTTCGGCTCCGCGCTGCTTTCGTGAAGCAGCTCCTGTATGATATAGGAAAATTCTTCCGGAAGAGCCTTGTGGACCTTCGAGCGCGTATATTTCGAAGAAACGCTCCGGCAGACCTTTACCAGCCGATTCAAGGTCACACTGTACCAGGAAGTTATCTCCTGCACGGTCTCCTTTATCAGCTGGAGTTTCTGTTCCGGATAATAAATCAGAGTGCACAGCTCCTTTTTCTCCGACTCGTACAGGGAGTTGCCGAAAATCTCGTTCACCTTCCGCTTTATAGCCCCGGAAGCATTCCTGAGCACATGTTCGAAAGCCTCGTTCTCGCCATGCAGGTCGGCAAGGAAGTGTTCCGTCCCCTTGGGCAGATTCAGAATCGCCTCCAGGTTTATGATCTCGGTACTTGCCGAAGCTATGGTCGGAAAATTCAGGGAAAGAAGTTCCAGATACTTGATATTCTTCCTGATATCCTCTTCGATTTCTGTATTCTTCGTATCCATCTGCAAATGCGGTTATTAAACTCTCTCTCCGAAAATCAATGTCCCTATCCTGACAATGTCGGCGCCCATTTCCACGGCAATCCTGTAATCATGCGTCATACCGAAAGAAAGGAGCCCGAAACCTTCGGGCAATGCCGGAAATCCCGACCTGTCGGAAAGGACCTCGTCGCGCAATGCCACCAGTTTCGCGAAATCCGCCCTGATTACGGACTCGTCGTCCGTCAGTGTCGCCATACCCATCAGTCCGGATATGCGGACATTTCCGTAGTTTCCGGCTTCAGACAGGATTTTCAGAATCCCGTCGCGGGTAAAACCCTGTTTGGTTTCCTCTGAAGCGATGTGCATTTCCAGAAGTACGTCCGTAGTCCTCCCGTTTTCTTTCCCCCACCTGTCTATGGCTCCGAGCAGATGCTCAGAATCGACCGATTCAACCATCGAGACGTACGGCAGGACCATTTTCAGTTTGTTCGTCTGCAAATGCCCGATGAAATGCCAGGAAATGTCACCCGGCAGGATCCGGGCCTTCGCGAAAAGTTCCTGCGGACGGCTCTCACCGAAAATCCTCTGGCCTGCGTTATATGCTTCCATCACAGCCGAGGCTGGATGGAATTTGGAAACTGCCACCAGTTTTACACTTGATGGCAGTTCCTCTCTCAATCCCGCTATTTCAGATGCTATGTGACTCATCTTCTGCGTTTCTGCTGTTCCTTAAGTGCCTGCTGCTGCATCTTCTGCGCCTCTTCAAGTCTCTGCTGCCACTTGGACTTGGGCAAAGGCTTGCCTTCCGTCGCAGCGAGCTGGGCGTGGATTTTCTTCTCGTCTATCAGGAAGCGCCTTACCACCCAGGTCTGGAGCATGGTAAACAGGTTCGAGAGCAGATAATAGTAACTGAGGCCGCTGGAAAGGTTGTTACAGATGAAAAGCATCATTACAGGCATAAGCCATACACTCATGAACTTCATTCCCGCCATATTCGGGTCGTTCGACATCTGGCTCGAAGTCATCTTCGAATACAGGAACATCGAAACAGCCATCAGAAGCGCAAACAGGGATACATGATCTCCGTAGAGCGGAATTTTGAACGGCAGATCAAGAATGGAATCGTATGCGCTCAGGTCGTCGGCCCAAAGGAAGCCCTGCTGGCGAAGTTCTATGGAAGCCGGGAAGAAACGGAACATCGCATAAAGTACAGGGAGCTGCAGAAGCATAGGCAGACAGCCTCCCATAGGACTGATTCCGGCACGCTGATAAAGGGCCATCATAGCCTGTTGCTTCTTAAGCGCGTCTTCCTGCTTCGGATATTTCTCGTTCAGTTTGTCTATCTCCGGCTTGATGACATTCATCTTAGCCGAAGACTTGTACGACTTCAGTGTCAGAGGGGAGATGACCAGTTTGATAAGTACGGTCAGAATCAGGATTATAAGACCGTAACTGTCGATGAATTTCCCGAGGAAATTGAATGTCGGGATGATTACGTACCGGCTTATCAGCCCGATGACACTTCCTCCTAATGGTATTATCTTGTCATAGTGCAGGTCATAGCTTTTCAGCGTCCGGTAATGGTTCGGACCGAAATAGAATTCATACGGAATCGTGACCGTGCCGTCCGGGTCATGCCTGAGTTCGGACTGCACCCTCGCCGAACACATCATCAGATTCCTTTCCGGATCGTTTTCCTCGAAGAATTTCAGGCTGAAATCCGCCGACGAGAATTCTTCGCCGGCCGTCATAATCGCGGAAAAGAACTGCTGCTGGAAAGCGAACCATTTCACCTTGGATACAATGCTTTCGGAGCCGTTGCGCCCTCCCCTGCCTATCTGCTCGGGCTTCTTTTCTCCGGAAAAGTAATAATCCAGTTTCGAATACTGCTTTTCATTCGAATAACCTTTCTCCAGTCTCGGAATGATGACATTCCAGTCTATGTCGAAACTGTTTATCTTCCTCGGAACGAGTTCCCCCATATCGACGAACGAGAGCTCGTTGCCTACCATATAACTTCCGCGCCTGAGGAAGAATTTCTGCTCCAGATAACCGCCGTTGCTGAACGGCAGACGCATGGTCACTGACGAATCCGTCTTCTCGGCTACCTGGAACACCATGTCCCTGGTATTGATATTCTCCCCTGCGAATACGGCTATGTTGTAATCGCTGTAACCCGGTTTGACAAGATACAGGTCGGTACTGTCGTAGGCCCTGTAGTCGTTCAGTCTGGCTGAATACGGCTGTGCGCCCCTGGTGGTGAATACTATTTCAAGTTTGTCGTTCGCGAGAGTGACATACCCGGCATCGGCCTTGCTGCTGCTTATCAGCAGGGAATCCCTGTATTTCTCCGGCTGCGCATTCCGCGCCGTTACAGTATCGCCGGATGCCCTCCTCTGTGCTGCAGCCAGCGAATCCTGTGCAGCCTGCAGCGCATACTCGACCCTTGCTATGGAGTCCAGCTGCTGCTGATATGCCCTCTGTTTCTTATACTGGTTCGACTGATACCATGTAAAACCGAAAAATATTACACCTATCAGTACGAACCCTGCAATCGAATTCTTATCCATAAACCGAATTTTCTTATTCTGCAGACTGGGTGTTTTCGACAGCCCTTATCTGCTCCTCCAACTCTTTCAACTCCTTTTTTGCCTGGTCGATACGCGCCTGCATCTGTCTTATGAGAGGCTCCGAATTCTTCGACATGGCGAAAAATCCTATATTGTTCTCGTATGTCACTATGTCCTGCTCCTTTTTCAGATATTTCTGGACCAGACGCTCCTTTTCGCTCTTCGGAGAACGCGAATACCTGCTGTTTCTGCCCGCTTTGGCAGCCCGTTCACCGAATTTTTCTTCAAGGGCAGCCTTGTATTTTGCGGCTATGTCGTCCTTCTCC
The DNA here is from genome assembly GCA_944325765.1 of uncultured Bacteroidales bacterium. GTDB lineage: Bacteria > Bacteroidota > Bacteroidia > Bacteroidales > UBA932 > Cryptobacteroides. The sequence goes on along the minus strand of CALVBH010000098.1, from coordinate 49,343 downwards.
TTGAACGGGACGAAACCTATCTCCTGCCATCTGCGGATGAAATCCTCCATGGCATCAGAATCGGTGTCCTCATCTCCGGTAAGGTTATAGGCCGAGATTTCGTTTACAAGCCGCTGCTTCGCCTTCAGATTTCCGTAGAAATCATTTTCGGGTTTCACGTTCTTGTCCCTTTCGTTGAAAAATTCATCGCAGGCAGCACGGAAACGTTTCCAAAGCTGTTCAGACTTCTTGCGCGGCACGGCACCGATTTCTTTCCACTGTTTCTGCAGGTTGATAAGCAGATTGGTGGTCTTTTTCCAGTCCGTGCTGTCCTTGAGAGCCTCGGCAGCTTCGCAGAGAGCTATTTTCTTTTCCAAATTGGCATTTATGTTCTCCTTGTACCCGGCATAGAACTCGCGCTTTCTGTCGAAGAATTTGTCGCAGGCTGCGCGGAACCTGTCATAGATTTTCTGGTTTTCCTTCTTCGAAGCGAAACCTATGGTCCTCCACTGCTTCTGTATTTCCTCGATTTCCTTGGAAAGGGTATTCCATCCGGAAGCGGAAATATCCTCTCTGGACGCTATTTCCTCCACCTGTTCGCACAGTCTGGTCTTGGCGGCCAGGTTCTCGGAATGCTGTTCCTTAAGGCCTTCGAAATAGGCCTGGTATTTCTTGTTGATAACGGAAGTGGCAGCCTTGAAGCGCTCCCAGATGGAGTCGCGGAATTCCTTTGCCACAGGTCCGTATTCCTTCCACTGTTCGTGAAGCTTCTGGAGTTCCCTGAAAGATTCCACGATATTCGGACTCTCGGCCAGTTTTTCGGCCTGTTCGCAGAAAGATGTCTTCACTTCGAGATTCTTCTTGAAATCGAGATCCCTCAACTCCCTGTTTATCTTGACCATATCGTAGAACTGCTCTACATAAAGCTGGTAAGTGTCGTTCAGATTCCTGAAATTCTGTACCGGCACCGGTCCCACTGCACGCCATCTGTTCTGGATTTCCCTGAATTCCGGAAAAGTCCTGTTCACGTCCTCCTGCTTTTCAATCAGGGCCTTCAGGTCCCTTATCACCTCTTCCTTCAGTTCCAGGTTATGTTCTCTCTCCTTCTCCTGCTGCCTGTTGTATTCGGCACGCTCCTTTCTGTAGGCATTGTAAAGAGCCTTGAACCCTCTCTCTATTTCCTCGAAAGGATTCTCCGAAACAGTATCCGCCTCCCTTGCGTCGTTTTCCACTGCAGTTTCAGTTTCTTCCGCCGCATCCTGCGGCAATGTTTCCGGCTCGGAATAACCTGCGGCGGCCTTTTCCTTCGAAAGACATTTATAAAATGCGGACTTGATGGCTTCCGCCTCCTTGTTCATCTTCATTCTCTCCGGATTCCTGGCAAGTTCCATGAACATGTCAGCCAGTTCAGCCAGACTTTTATCAGACAGATTTATCTGCGGAACTTCTTCAGTTTCAACAGTTTCCACTACAACATCCACTGTTTCCGGATTTTTTTCTTCACTCATAGTTCAAAGGAGTTTGTTTTTTCAGCCTACAAATGTACGAAATTTTTTGAGAAACCTTTTAGCCGTTTCGATTTCTGTTGCTAATTTTGCATCCTGTTATATGACAAATCCGTACAAGCGACATCGAACATGAGGATAGACATAATTTCAGTGGTACCGGAGCTGCTCGAAAGTCCGCTGGGCCATTCAATAGTGGGCAGAGCCATAAAAAAGGGCATAGTCGAAATCCACGTCCACAATCTCAGAAAATACGGCAAGGGACCGCGCCTTCAGGTGGACGACTACAGCTACGGAGGAGATGCGGGGATGGTTCTCATGGTAGAACCGGTGTTCAATATGATAGAGGAACTAAAGGCTGAACGCGAATACGATGATGTCATCTATATGTCGCCCGACGGTGAACAGTTCACCCAGAATATGGCCAACGAGCTGTCGCTGAAGGACAACATCATCATTCTGTGCGGGCATTACAAAGGCATAGACCACCGCATACGGGAGCATCTCGTCACACGCGAAATAACAGTGGGCGACTATGTCCTCAGCGGAGGGGAAATTCCGGCCGCCATCATCGCCGATGCGGTGGTCAGGCTGCTTCCGGGTGCCATTTCCGATGAAACCTCCGCCCTGAGCGACTGCTATCAGGACGGGCTGCTTTCCGCCCCGGTCTATACCAGGCCGGCGGAATTCAACGGATGGAAGGTTCCGGACGTCCTTCTCAGCGGGAATCCGAAACTTATCCGCCAGTGGCAGGACGAACAGGCTGTCGAAAGGACCAGGAAACTCAGACCGGGACTTTTGGAATGATTTTCACGTTCCGGGACCTGTTTGCATAATTAATTCGGACAAAAAATTGAAATTTATTTGCAAAACTGAAAATTATACTTACATTTGTGAAGTGTTCATAAGGATTAGAGTGATTTTTCATTAAAATCTTTAAACGACATCAGGCTTCTGCCTTAAATTTTTTAAGCTGTAAAAAATACTAACCACAAAATTGAGCCTATCGAAGGCTGAGAAAATTACACTATTACTAACCAGAAAAAAGCCTGCAGTGATGCAGGCTTTTTTGGTTTGTCAGAAACTGTAGCTCAGGCGCAGCATGAAATTCACCGGGGCCTGAGGATAAATCCAGACATACGTGGTGATATCGTCACTGCCATCGTACATTTCACGGGAAGCGCCTCCGTCTGCGTAATACATATTGTTGAACAAGTTGTTTATGTATCCGCCGATGCCCAGCACGCCCTTTTTGAGATCGAACTCATGAGTAAGGCTGAGATTGGACACGAAATATCCCGGAATGCTGCGGTCATTGCTCGAAGTATTGTCGAGATACTGTTTGCCGACATATTTCCCGTTTATCGTAAGAGTTGTGGTCTTCAACGAATTGCGGGCCGTATTCCGGAACGGGGTAAAGCTGAGCTGCACCATACCGATAACCGGCGGAGACATAAGCATGTCGGTCCTGCCGCATTCCTGTCTGAAATTCCGAAGGAAACTGTAATCGTCGTCATAGACCGGAATATAGGCGACATAATCCTTGATTTTATTGAGGCTCAATGTAGTATTGGCGTCGACCCTCAACCATGGAAGAGCCTCCCAGGCAGCTGCCAGCTCCACTCCCCTGCGGTATCCCCTGCCGGCATTCTCCTTGATGGCATAACCGGAATCGCTCAGACGGCCGGACTCTATGAGCAAATCGAAATATTCCATGAAATACAGGTTCGCGGATGCCGTGATTTTCGGAGCCGTGTAGGTGTAGCCGATCTCGACATCTACCATTTTCTCCGGTTTCAGTTCATCCCTTTTCCCGTCACCGCCGTTGACGCCTATCCAGTAATTGGATATTATCACATCCTTGATGTCGCTTCTGCCGGGTTCGCGGTTACCGAGGGCGGCCGATACGTATGCCTTATGCCTCGGCGACCAATGGAAGGTCAGGCCTGCGCGGGGATTGAAGAAATTCCAGGACGTGCTGTAGTCCAACGGGCTGCCGTCATCGTCGGGACCTTTCATTTTCAGGGAAATGCCCCTGTACTGCAGGTCAGCGTATGCCGTAAGCCATTCCACAGGAGTGTATTCAGCCCGCGCGAACACGTTCAGTTCGCTTTTCAGGCCGTTGTTCATATACCAGGTATCGGCTGCATTGTAGCCGTCATAGTCGAAATCCTCGGGAAGCCTGTTGCCCCAGAGCAAACGGCCGAAATGGTCTCCGTCATAGCGGGAAAGGTTTACGCCGCCCGTGACATTCAGCCTGTCCGCTGCATAGCGGACTTCGGAATTGAGCACCAGATACCAGTTGTCCATGGCTTCCCTTACGATGAAGTCCCCTTCAGGACTGTTCAGAACCTGTCCGTCGGAAGGATTCTTCAATATCGAAGGGTCTATATTGAATGCGGATGCATCCTCTCCGGCTTCATATTCCTCATAATAACCGTCACCTTTCGTGAAATTCAGCGTCGTGCTCCAGACGAGGTTCTTCGGAAACTGGTGCGTATAGTTCAGCTGGAGATGGTGCTGCGTGTAGTTGTCGGTCTGGTTGTCATAGTAATGCACATTCCCGAATTCATCATAATACTCGCCTGCGCTGTTGTACCTGCGGTCCGTTTCATACGTTTCAAGGTCGATTCCGTTCCAGGTGATACCGGTATGCTGGTCGCCCATCAGATAAGTGAGCTTCAGGGAATTGTTTCCCTTCATCCAGCCGAGTACGGCCAGCGCGGACTGCACCTTGGCCTTGGCGTTCCTGATATAGCCGTCGGTGTAGTTCCTCGAATAGGCGAAATCGAAATAAAGTCCGGACTTCGTCAGCCCCGTTCCTGCCGCCACGGTGGACATGAACGTATTGTAGGAACCTGCCGATACTTCGGCCGAAACGTACGGCTCCGGGCCCACGGACGAAGTGCTCATATTCACGCTTGCCCCGAATGCGCCCGGCCCGTTGGCGGAAGTTCCCAAACCGCGCTGAAGCTGCACTGAACTCAGGATTTTGCCCAGCGACGGGATATTCACCCAGAATACTTCCTGGGATTCGGCATCATTCAGGGTTATTCCGTTCAGCGTAACGTTTATCTGGGAGCCTTTGCTGCCGCGGACAAACATTTTTGAATAGCCGAGTCCCGTTCCGCCTTCGTTCACGGATACGACCGAAGGCTGAAGGTTCAGCGACATAGGCAGTGAAAACATGGGATTGACCTGCTTCAGTTCGGATTTTCCGATCATTGTGTAGGTCACGGGAGTACGTGCTCCGGCACGTGAAACTGAAACTACTGCGCTGTCGAGCCTCTCAACAGCATCGGCCGGATCTCCGGCCGCTTCGTTTTCCGCAGCTGCTGCGGAAAACGGCACCAGCACTGCAAGTGCTGCACAAAATAAAAAACCTCGCATAATATTTAGTTTTATGCAAGGGGGAACGCACGAATGCGCCAGAGAAATCTGCTTCCCTTCGACGGTACTGGCCGTATCAGGTTCAATGGGTCTCTCTCAGCCCCGAGATCGCCCCAAAAGGGTAATTTCCGCGTTACGCTTGATTCGAAAATCCTCATTTACGACAAGTAAACTCCGGTTTTCTCATCTTCGCAAGCCTTGAAATTCCTCCTTTTGAGTCGACCTCAAGCACTTCGGAAAGGGTCTTTCCGAAGTGCCGGCAGGAGACAAGCTCCTGCCCGGGCACCCCCGCAATATGTCATATTTTTCAAACCAGAGCCGCTGTGGCGCCCCTGCTCACTCTCGAATGTCTGCAGGACATTCCCGGAAACCGCCCGCTGCCTAAAAATTCAAGGCCACACCCGTGCCGTATTTCTGGGCTCCGAACGAAAGCGTGACGGATGGAGCGGAATTGCACACGTCCGCTACATTGTTCATACGCTTCTTGTATACACACAGGACCGTCGTTCCGGCTACTATTCCGGCAATCCCCGTCAGAGTGGCGCATACGCCGGCTACAGTCACTCCATAAAACTTGCTGTCGAATGCAATAGCCGGATCAGCCCCTCCCAAAGCGGCCAAAGGGCCGACAAATGCAGTGCCGATACCGACGGCCACACCCTCGATCATCAGACCGACTGTACCTATACCCGTCGTGAGGAGTCCCACCCCTGTCAGTGTGCCGAAACCTATCAGCAGCCCACGGCCGGTCTTGAAACCTTTCCTGTATTTTTCCACATCATCAAAGGTAATTCCGCTGTCAGACCTGTCCAGAAGAGCGGAAAGCTGAACGTCAGTCAGTTTCTCCCCGTCGGAAAAATAGTTGACACCCCTCCTGTAAATGTCATTGTACTGTGCAGAGGCAGTGATGCTGCCTGCCAGAAGCATCGAACATAAGATGCATACAAATACCGCGAGTTTCATAATAATAAGTTTATAAGGATAGACTATCATTTCTTTTCCTCTATCTTCACCTGATACAGGCGGGGCCAGTTTTTCCCGGTAAGATAGACATTTCCCGTTCTTCCGTCGTATGCTATCCCGTTCAGGACATCCGTCCGGGAGGTTTTCAGTTTATCCGGAAGGAGGCCGCTGCAGTCTACCACGCCCTCGACGTTTCCGCTGACAGGGTCGATAATCGCTATCATGTTGGTAGTATACACGTTCGCCCAAATTTTCCCGTCGATATATTCCAGTTCATTCAGATAGTTGAGCGGTTTGCCGCGCAGTCTCACCTGGACGGACCGGAGCGTATTCAGATTCCTGTCGAGGAAGAAGAGTCTGGACGAACCGTCACTGGCTATCAGGGACTCGCCGTCTGTCGTCAGCCCCCATCCCTGTCTCGGATACGATACCGTCGACCTGTATTCAAGTGTCTCTATGTCATAGATAAAGGCCACTTTGCTCGTCCAGGTCAGTATATACAGGCATCCGTCCAGTACCACGGAACCTTCCACGAAATACTTTCTGGCAAAATCCAGTTTCCTCAAAGGCTTTCCGGTCTCCATATCCACCTTCCTGAATGTGGAAGAACCGTTCTGTCCTGTGCTCTCATACATCTGACCTTCATGAAAAAACAGCCCCTGCGTATATGAAGTCTCATCATGAGGATATTCCTCCACGACATTTACCCTGTACTGCCGCACCTGCGCGGACAAAGTGAAGGACACTGTCAGGGCAAGGCACGACAGCACAGTTCCGAACAGGGTCTTCATCATTTCCCGGCGGCAGCATCCTGCCGCTTTTCCCTGTGTTCGTCCCTGAACTTCATTGCCGCCTTTACAAAAGCCACGAAAATAGGCTGCGGATGTTCCGGGGTACTTTTCAGTTCGGGATGGAACTGTACTCCGATAAAGAACGGATGCGCGGGAATCTCGACAATTTCCACGAGGCCCGTATCCGGGTTTTTCCCCGTAGCCTTCATGCCTGCCGACTCTATCATGTCGAGATAGTCGTTGTTGAACTCATACCTGTGGCGGTGCCTTTCGGAAATCATGTCTGTTCCGTATATCTTTTCCGCAAGGGAATTCTTCGCGATTTTACAGTCGTACGCCCCGAGACGCATCGTACCGCCCTTGATGGTCGTACTCTTCTGGTCTTCCATCAGGTCGATGACGGGATATTTCGTGGCAGGGTTGACTTCAGTGGATACGGCTTCTTTCAGCCCCAAAACGTCTCTGGCGAATTCCACCACGCACATCTGCATCCCGAGACAGATTCCGAAGAACGGGACATTGTTTTCCCTGGCATATTTGATGGCAAGTATCTTCCCTTCCAGGCCTCTTTCCCCGAATCCCGGGGCGACGAGGATTCCGTCCATTCCTGACAGTTTCTCCCCGACATTGGCCGGATCGATGAATTCGCTGTGTATGCTGTGGACATTGACCTTGCACTCATTGGCGGCTCCGGCATGTACGAATGATTCGAGAATGGACTTGTAGGCATCCTGAAGTTCCACGTATTTGCCCACGAGTGCTATATCGACCTCCGATTTCGGGTGGAACAGCTTTTCCAGAAAACGTTTCCATTCAGTAAGGTCCGGTTCGGGCATATTCTTCAGACCGAAATGATCGAGAACAAGCCGGTCCAGTTTCTCGGCCTGCATGTTCAGCGGCACGGAATAGATGGACGGCGCATCGATTGACTCGATGACATGACCGGGCTTGACATTGCAGAAGAGGGCCACCTTCTTTCTCAGTTCCGGAGTCAGCCTGTGCTCTGTACGGCAGACGATGATATCGGGCTGCACGCCGCTCTGCTGAAGCATCTGTACAGAGTGCTGGGTCGGTTTGGTCTTCAGTTCCTTGGCTGCGCTCAGATACGGGACGAGTGTCAGATGTATGGTCACGCAGTCTTCCTCAGGGAGTTCCCACTGGAGCTGTCTGACAGCTTCCACGAAAGGCTGGGATTCCATATCGCCCACCGTACCGCCTATTTCCGTGATGATGACATCGTACTTTCCGGTCTTGCCGAGCAGCAGCATCCTTCTCTTTATCTCATCCGTGATATGGGGAACGATCTGGACGGTCTTGCCGAGATAGGCGCCTTCCCTTTCCTTGTTGATTACGGTATTGTATATTTTCCCCGTGGTCACGTTGTTGGCCTTGGATGTATGCACTCCGAGAAAACGCTCGTAATGTCCGAGATCCAGGTCCGTCTCCGCCCCGTCGTCGGTCACATAGCATTCGCCATGTTCATACGGATTCAAAGTACCGGGGTCGACATTGATATACGGGTCGAATTTCTGGATGGTGACTCTCAGGCCGCGGGCCTGGAGCAGTTTTGCCAGTGATGCGGATATTATTCCCTTTCCGAGCGACGATGCGACTCCTCCTGAAACGAAGACATACTTGGGATTCATAGAAAAATTCCTTAAACGTTACAGAGGGACAAAATTAATCAAAAAAAATGATATGAGAAAAATGTTTATTAACTTTGCGGGAATTTGATACCAGTCATCTTAATGAATACATATTATATATTAATGACCGTAATGTTCGCGATGGCAGTCGTAGTATTCATTGCCCTTTTCTTCTTCAAGGCAGGTTACGGCTATCTTTCTACGGCGAACTGGGGTCCCAAGATCAACAACAGGACCGCCTGGGTCATTATGGAAGCCCCGGCATTCGTCTTTCTGATGCTGTATGTGGCAGATTATCTGATTTCAGGCGCCGATACCGGCAATGACAGGACCGTCCTCCTGATAATGGCCGGACTGTTTCTCGTCCATTACTTCCAAAGAGCCTTCATTTTCCCGTTCCTGATGAGAGGCAAGGGGGAAATGCCTGTTGTCATTATGGCTATGGGAATGGTATTCAACGGTCTGAATTCCTACTTCATCGGAGGCTGGCTCTTCGAACAGGCTCCTGCCGGCACATACGGCAGCGAATGGCTCACTTCTCCGCAGTTCATCATCGGCACTCTGGTTTTCCTGACCGGGATGCTGATAAATCTGGATTCCGACCATGTCATCAGGCATCTGCGCCAGCCGGGGGATACGAAGCATTATATTCCTAAGAAAGGGCTGTACAAATACGTGACTTCAGCCAATTATTTCGGAGAACTGACCGAATGGGTCGGCTATGCCGTTCTGACCTGGTCTCCTGCGGGGCTTCTCTTCGCTGTATGGACATTCGCGAACCTGGCTCCGAGATCCAGGTCCCTGACCGAAAAATACGAACAGGAATTCGGAGACGAATACCGTCAACTGAAAAAGAAAAATCTGATACCTTTTATCTGGTAAACGAAATATGAGCAATCTTTTTACACCTGTAAAGATAGGTCCCATAGAACTGCGGAACAGGACTGTAAGGTCGGCGGCATTCGAGGGTATGTGCGAAAACAATTCGCCGTCACAGTCCCTTTTCGACTACCATACCGCCGTAGCCCGCGGAGGAATAGGCATGACTACGGTAGCATACGCGGCCGTCTGCCGCAGCGGGCTGTCGTTCGAAAGGCAGCTTTGGATGAGGGAAGAAATAGTACCGGAACTGAAAAGGCTTACTGATGCCATCCACCGGGAAGGGGCCAGGGCGTCCATCCAGCTCGGACACTGCGGCAATATGTCCCACAGGAGAATCTGCGGCTGCCGGCCGCTCGGTGCCAGCAGCGGATTCAACCTGTACTCCCCTACTTTCGTGCACGGAATGACCGTCAAGGAAATCGACGAAGTGGTGGAAGCTTACGGAAAGGCAGTCGAACTCAGTATCAAGGCCGGGTTCGATGCTGTGGAAATCCATGCCGGGCACGGATACCTGATTTCCCAGTTTCTTTCCCCGTACACTAACAGGAGAAAGGACGAATACGGAGGTTCTCTGGAAAACAGGATGCGGTTCATGCGCAGGTGTATGAAGGCGGTCACGGATGCCGGGAAAGGGAAAGTGGCCATTTTCGTCAAAATGAATACCAGAGACGGATTCAGAGGCGGTATGGAAATCGATGAAAGCATAGAAGTGGCCAGGGAACTGCAGAGATGCGGGGCGGATGCGCTGGTTCTGTCCGGCGGATTCGTAAGCCGTGCGCCGATGTACGTAATGAGGGGGCAGTTTCCGGTAAGGACCATCACCCACTATATGCCGATGAAGACACAGTGGTGGCTGAAGCTCGGGGTTCTGCTGGGAGGGAAAATCGTATGTCCGACTGTTCCGTTCAGACATCTTTTCTTTCTCGAGGATTCCATGAAATTCAGGAAGGCTCTTCCCGATATGCCTTTGGTATATGTCGGCGGCGTACTGTCGAGAGCCGATGCAGACAAGGTGATGGACAGCGGGTTCGAACTGCTTCAGATGGGCCGTGCAGTGCTTGAGGATACGGATTTCGTGAACAAGATGAAGGCCGATGAAAATCATTGCAGCGGATGCGAACATACGAACTTCTGCGTAGGAAGAATGTACACGCTGGAGATGTGCTGCCACAAGGTATGCAAGGACATCACTCCGGCACTGAAACGCAATGTCGAAAGGACCATACGCTCTAACGACCGTATGGAACGTAAATTGGGATACAAATAAACCCGTCAGGCAGAGATATATTCAAGGTATGACGAGCTGCCGCGCGGGGTGCCATGCAGATGGCGCCGTCCGGCCGCCTGTGCGGCCGGAACCGTGAGGAAAGTCCGGACAGGAAAGGGCACTTCACTGCGGAAAGCGCAGACAGGGGTAACCTTGTGGTGAACGTAACAGAAAATAACCGCATATCTCCGGATATGCAAGGGTGAAAATGTGAGGCAAGAGCTCACGGCGGGCCATGGCGACATCGTCCGCGTACGTCCCTGAAGCCTGCAAGGCCAAATATACTGACAGTCAAGGGCTGCCCGTCCGATGTCAGGGGGTAGGCTGCGAAGATAAATGGCAGCACAGGAACAGAAACCGGCTTACGGTCATACCTGAAATTAACGGGGCTGTGTCAAAATGATAAATTTTGCGCAGCCCCGTTAAGTGTGTCAGAATTGATACCTACTTGCTGCGTCCGGCTAATTTCTTACCGAGGCTGTCCGTATACGGAGAAAGGTTGAAATGCCTGCGGGAGAGTTCCAGCCAGTCCGAAGCGAGATCGTACTGTCCTGAGAGATAGCAGGCTGCAGCGATATTGTATTCGATACAGGCCTTTTTTTCCATATTCGCGGTGTCGAGCATGGACATCCAGATGTCTATCGCCTTTTGCCACTCATAATCACGGACGTAGAAATAGGTCTCGTACCAACTGTTCGAATCATACAGGAAAAACAGGACCTCCTCCATTTTCCAGACAGGGGAAAACTTGTCTCCCGAGGCGTCTCCGAGCCTGCGGGCCGTACCTCCGAGCTGTGATTTCAGGATATCCCCAAGGGCATCACGGCTCTCCTTTCCGCTTACGGCCGATGATGCGTCCGCTACCGATGCACCACGGAACCTCAGTACGGTATCGCGCTTGTCCATCGAATCATAGACATAAAGCTCTATCGAGAACGGGAAAGAGGCCTTTGCCGTAAATGAGCCGTCCGGGTCCGATTCAAGATTCACTGCGACATTGTCCTGAAATTCAGGGGCATCGAACACGAATACGACATCGGAACCGGTATCCATCAGTATTTCCAGCATCTCCCTTTTCGAAGAATAATCGGTTTCAGGAGCCTTGTCGAGACAATAAATGGAAATCAGACTGTCCCCCTGGAAATAATCTTTTTCCATTCTGGTGACGAAGGATGTGGCAAGTGCAGCCGAAAAGAGGGAATCCCCGACATCCCCGTTGTCAAGATATACGGCAGATATGGTCTTCCCGGCCAGATCGACACCGGCTTCCGACGGATGGCTGGTTTCGATATCGAGAAGATAGGCCGTCGGTCCGCAGGACGACATACAGAATCCCGACAGCAGGACCGCGAAGATGAATGCGAATTTTCCTTTGTAATTTCCCATATCCGTAAAGTTATATAAATTCATATCATTTCGGCAGTGAGGTCGTATTCGTCCGCACCGGTAATCCTGACATTTATGAAAGTGCCGACCAGTGATTCGGGGTCTATGGTGCGGGGGCATCCGACTAAAATCTCTCCGTCCACTTCAGGGCTCTCGAACTCGCTCCGGCATACAAGGATGCCGTCCGCACAGCTGTCGGCAATTACCCTGACTGCGGAGCCGATCCTGGAGCGGTTGAATTCCAGGGAAATGCCTCTCTGCAAATCCATAAGGCGGTCCAGCCGGCGCCGTTTTGTCGCAGGAGAAACCGAGTCGCGGAAATGACCGGCCCCGAAAGTGCCTTCTTCTTCCGAATACATGAAAGCCCCCAACCGTTCGAAACGGGCCTTTTCCACGAAGTCGAGAAGTTCTCCGAACTCTTTCCTTCCCTCGCCCGGATGGCCAACTATCATTGTCGTCCTGAGGACGACACCCGGAACCTTTTCCCTCATTTTCGATATCAGGGACCTCGTCCAGGCCCCGTCGACATTCCTGCGCATGTTTTTCAGGACTATGTCGGAAATATGCTGGAGCGGAATGTCCATATAGCGGCAAACCTTGGGATTCTGCGCCATCTCTTCCAGGACGTCCTCCGGGAAATCCGCCGGATACGAATAGTGGATACGTATCCATTCTATTCCGTCTATGGCTGAAAGTCTCCGCAGGAGTGCGGCAAGAGAACGCCTGCGGTACAAATCCAGCCCGTAATAAGTCGTATCCTGGGCTATGATTATCAGTTCCCTGACCCCTTTGAGAGCCAGCATACGGGCTTCCGCCTCCAGTTCCTCCATCGGGACTGAACGGTGTTTTCCCCTGATAAACGGTATCGCACAGTACGAACACCTCCTGTCACAGCCTTCCGAAATCTTCAGATAAGCATAGTGGCGTGGAGTAGTCAGGAGCCGCGGACCGGACTTGCATTCATCCGGGGCAACGCCGAGATAGCTCAGCAGCGGCTCGAAATCCACGGCCCCGAACCAGGCGTCCACTTCAGGAATCAGCCCGGGCATTTCAACTGCGTATCTTTGGGAAAGGCAGCCGAAAACCACGATACGTCCTATTTCACCCAGCGTCTTGCGTCTGACAGCTTCCAGAATGACAGAGACCGATTCCTCCTTCGCATCACCTATGAAGCCGCAGGTATTGATCAGGAATACGTCGCATGGTCCCGGGCCATTCTCCGGCAGTATGTCATATACGTTCTCCAGCCGGGCCAGGATATGCTCGGTATCCACCGTGTTCTTCGAACACCCGAGTGTCTGCGTCTGAAGTGAAAGTCTGCCCATGAACGACTATTCTTCCCCGGTTTCGAAATCCAGTGACGCGAAATCTTTCAGCAGGTTATACCAGGTCACCACTTTTTTCATATGTGAGACGTGGAACCTGTCCCGGTCATAGTCCGGCTGTACCTTGGCGAAAAAGTCCTGAAGTTCCTTGTCCGAAGACCTGGAAACCGGAGCGCTTTCCTCGCCGAGAGCCTCATGCATCTTCACGAAAAGTTCGCGAAGCCGCACTTCCCCTTCTTCGGTATAAATCGAAATATCCTCAAGTGTAGTCACCTTGCTTTTCAGTCCGAAACAGGCTCTTTTCCCGTCGGAAAGAGATTCCACGATGACACCGCTTCTGCCCTGCGACAGATAGCGGAACAATCCGCTCTGACCAGATATGGTCAGAATTTTCTTAAGATCGGTTTTCATATTCAATTAATCTATGATTTCATCCGTTTTCTTCAAGTAATCTATGACTTCATCCGTTTTCCGTTCCAATGCAGTCAGGTCGCCGTCATTTTCTATGATATAATCCACTCCATCCACACGTCTGCCTTCCGAAATGGAATTCAGCAGTTTCTGTTCGTCCATCCTCGCCCGTACCCTTCCCGGATCCGAACCGTCCCGCGCCGCGGCGCGGCGGAGCCTGAGTTCCACCGGAGCGTCCACGACCAGGACCTTGTCGTACATATCCCTGAAAAAAGGTTTTTCAAGGATGACGGCCGATTCTATCGCCACTATCCTGCTTCCGGACAAGCCGTCGGCCCATCTGCGGAAATCCTTTTTCACCTCCGGATATACGATTTCCTCCAGCAAACGCAGTTTTTCCGGATCGGAGAAAACAAGCGATGCCAGTTTCCGCGTATCCGGCCTGCCGTCAGGGTCTGCCGCATCAGTTCCCAATGCCTCCGATATCCGCGACATCAGTCCGGGAACTTCCACGTAAAGGGCCTTGGTGCGCGAGTCCGAATCGTATACCGGAACGCCCCGGCTTGCGAGAACCGAACATACCGCCGATTTTCCGCTCCCGATGCCTCCAGTAACGGCAAGCACTATTTTTCCGTCAGCACGCATTCGAAAATCTCCGGAATTATCTCATAATCGAGGACCCCGTCCGGAAGAAAACCCGGATACGGAATGCATTTCCGCGAACGTGAAACGATATAGTCCTCGTAATCAATCTGGAATACGGCATCGCCGACATCCGAAATCAGAGGGAATACACATTTGAATATCACTGCCGCACGTGACGGATAAATCATCATTTCCTTGTCAGGAGGGACGTTCACTGCCGTGATGGAAATTTCCTTTTCTATTTCCACATATCTGGTCACGTTGATGGAATAGTGGACCTCGCTTTCGGAAAGACGTACTCCCTTGGTGCGTTCGATTCTTGCGACACCGGCCGTGGAAGTACTGAGGTTCTGAAGTTTGAACGCTTCCGTAAATACCCGGTCCACATGGTCGAGATGATAAGGCTCTCCATAGACGGTTACGGAGTCAGGCTCTATTTCCAGGCCGTTCTGACTCATGTATTGCGGAGCGAAACCGAGGGACACCACCGGAAATACCGGTACTTTCTTGTGAGTTTCGGCAGGGAAACGGAAAAAGAGAGTATCCGAGAGAAAATACTCGACTTCCACCTTCTCTCCGTACAGGATATGGGCCGACTCGTTCAGTTCGCGTCTGGTAATATAGAAAATCTCGCCGGATTTCCTCGTCAGCGACTGGCGGTCGAAATTCACCTGTACAGGCGCGCGGTTCAGTGCCAGAGAAGACTTTATGATATTGTAGCCGGAGGTCCGGCATCTTGCCACGACCTTGCAGACATTCGCCGATGTGACCGTATGGCCTTCGATATTGTCGCATCTGGCTGTCATCTGTACCGTCAGGAAATCGGAATAGTTGAGCGACAGATTATGAATCAGCCATATACTGAAAGCCAACAGAAGAGACAGGAAAAACACGGTCCAGTCCCTTCCGTTGGTCTTCCACGAGAGCAAAAGTCTATGCAACAATTTTTTCATGGCGGTCACGCCCTGCGCATTACTGCTGCTGCGATGCCTCGCTGAAGTCTTTCACCACGGAATTCTTGTCCACGCGGAGCTTGACGTTGCCGTCCACTTCGATAAGGAGAGTCTTTTCCTTTACTTCAGCCACGGTACCGTAAATTCCTCCGATGGTCACGATCTTGTCGCCTTTCTTCAGGCCTTCACGGAATTTCTGCAGTTCTTTCTGCTGCTTTCTCTGCGGCCTGATCATAAAGAACCACATAACCACGAAGATGAGGACAAGCATCACCCACATGGACCATGATGAATTGCCCGGCTGGGCGGAAGCGGCGGCTGCGCCTTCTGCCTGAAGCAGAAAAGTAATCAAATTCATTTCTTCTATAAATTTTTAGTTAACCAATAAATAATGTCATTCGGAAATCTGAACGCCCGCTGCTACATCAGCCCTTTTCCTGACTTGACTATCACGCCTTCCTTCAGAAGTTTCTGCACGATGGAGTCGAGTATGCCGTTCACGAAAATCTTGCTTTTAGGCGTACCGAAATACTTGGAAATCTCCACGTACTCGTTTATCGTGACCTTGACAGGGATGGTCGGAAAAGCCACCGCCTCCGCAATCCCCTGGATTATCAGGCACATATCCGTCGAAACTATACGTTCGCTGTCCCAGTTCGAAACCGATGCCGAAACCATATCCGCATACTTCCGGTAATTCAGATATGCAGCTCTGAGAAGGTTTTTCGAGAACGCCCTGTCATCCTCCACGCCGTCGCCTTTTTTCATATCGCTCATATACAGAGGAGGGAGAGACCAGCGCTCCCCTTTTCCGAGAGAATCGAGGGTCCTGCAGACGAAAGTCAGGGCATACGGCAGGTCTTCCCCCCAGTAAATGGACATGCTTTCCAGTATTTTCTCCAGGTCTTCGTTGTCCGCGAACTCTTCTTCGAAAATATGTCTGAAAAGCCTGCAGTCATCTTTCAGGGAAGACTGCGGGGCCTGCATGTATGCGGCATAGTAGTCTTTGGAAACGACCGATGCAAGTATCTTCTTCAGGAAAATATCGTACTGCTCCCAGGAGAATTTCCTTTTTGCGAAAATTTTTCCGAAATCGGGATCCTGCTCCAGAAGCACGGCCAGCGCATTGTCCGCAAAGCGGGTATTCGGATTTTTTTCTTCCTCCGTAGGATTGAACTTCCGTTTCAATGCCTCTATGCGCTCCGCCGCTATTCTCGTCAGGGGCGGTATTATCCCGAGCATGAAAAGATAAAGATCCCTCGTGGCTTCACACGAGGCATCGAGCTGCTTTTCAGCCTCGGACAGTGAAGAATCGCCCTTGAATTCGGCTCCATACAAAGTTTTAAAGACCTTTATCCTTAATATCCGTCTATTGAGCATAATATGATTCCAATTTTCTGCAAAGATAAGAAGTGTTTTCGGAAAAATCCCTATCTTTGTAAAGTTTTACTAAAAGATATTGCTATGTACAGCGAGGATTACGATGATGCAAATATCCAGGAACGTTCCGGAGAGGATGTATATTCCAAGCAGGTCAGAGCCGGGAAACGGACCTATTTCTTTGACGTGAAGGCTACGAAAGGGAACGACTATTACTTGACCATTACCGAAAGCAAGCGCAGAATCGAAAGAGACGGCAGATTTGCATACGACAAACACAAGATATTCCTGTATAAGGAGGATTTCGACAAATTCGTCGACAGTCTTGAAGAAATGGTGAAATTCATAAAGGCGAACTGTCCGGTTCCGGATCACGGGCCCGCAGCGAGCGGCGCGGCTGACGGCGGCGCACCATACTCATCCGATGTAAATTTCGATGAACTGTAGCCGGTAAGACGGGAAATGGAGAGAGGGGGCTGTGTCAAAATGATAAATTTTGCGCAGCCCCTCTATGTGTGTTGGAATTGATAAAATGCAAGGCATCGAGGGTAAGGGCGACAGGAATTTACCTCCGTAAATGGCTTGGCCCGAATCCCGATAATATTTAAGATTTCCGGAAAATGAAAGACTACGGGTTCATTCGCGTGGCGGCAGCCGTGCCAGTCGTAAAAGTAGCCGACATAAAGGCGAATGTTGATGAAATTTGCGCCTTGACGGACAAGGCGGAAGCCGGAAAGGCTTCCATCGTGCTTTTCCCGGAGCTCTCCGTTACGGGATACACCTGCGGAGACCTTTTCGGGCAGCGGCTTATAGCGGACGCTGCATGGGACGGCGTCCTCAGGATAATGGAATTCACCGCAGGCAAATCCGTAGCGGCCGTTGTCGGAGCGCCTGTCAGACACAACGGGAAACTGTACAACTGCGCCGTTGTCCTGCACAACGGCAGCATCAAAGGCATTGTACCTAAAATATGGCTTCCCGACTACAACGAATTCTACGAAGCCCGGTGGTTCTCATCCGGACGCGATTTCCTTTCCGGAAACACGGACTCCGGGATATCGCCGAATCTGCTTTTCAGGATAGGGAAAGCCGTCTTCGGCATAGAAATCTGCGAAGACCTGTGGACACCGGTTCCGCCTTCATCGTATCTGGCCCTTGCCGGAGCGCAGATTATTCTCAATCCGTCGGCAAGCAACGATGTCCTGGCCAAGCATACATACCGGAAAAGTCTTGTCAGCCAGCAATCCGCGAGAAGCGTCTGCGGCTACGTCTACTGTTCGTCAGGTTTCGGGGAATCCACCCAGGATCTGGTATTCGCAGGGACCTCTATGATTTATGAAAACGGGATCAGGCTTGCCTCCAACAAAAGATTCGGGACTGAATCTTCCATCACATTCGCAGACATCGACGTGGAAAGGCTGGATACCCTGAGACAGAAAATGAACACATTCGGGGCAGTCGCCCCCGACGGGACGTCACATACGGCATACGGAAAACTTTACAGGGAAATCAGTCTCGGAGAAACACCGGAAACGGATTTCAGGACGAGACTTTACAGACACATCGACGCACATCCGTTCGTTCCTGAAGCGAACTCTCCGGAAGCGGACAAGAGATGCAGTGAAATCATATCTATCCAGATGACAGGGCTGGCGTCCCGGCTTGCACACATCGGGTGCAGGACAGCCGTAGTCGGCATATCCGGAGGGCTTGACAGTACTCTGGCTCTTTTAGTCACTGCCCTGGCTTTCGACAAACTCGGATGGGAAAGGAAACGCATTATCGGGATCACCATGCCCGGCTACGGGACGACAGACCGCACGCACGACAATGCAGTCGGCCTTATGGAAGCCCTCGGCGTCACGGCCAGAGAAATCCCGATAGCCGCTGCCTGCGACAGACATTTCGCGGACATAGGGCATGACAGGAATATCCGCGATGTAACGTACGAAAATTCACAGGCCCGTGAAAGGACTCAGATTCTTATGGATGTGGCGAACCAGACGGGAGGCATAGTCGTCGGGACGGGAGACCTGTCCGAACTGGCCCTCGGATGGGCGACATACAACGGCGACCACATGTCCATGTACGGAGTCAACGCGAGCATTCCGAAAACACTCGTCAGACATCTGGTCGGATGGGCCGCGGAGAACCGCTTCGGCCCTGACGCAGTTCCGGGTTCGGGAAAAAGCGCGAAGGAAATCCTGGAGGACATCATAGATACGCCTATAAGTCCGGAACTTCTCCCTGCGGACAATGACGGCAAAATCAGCCAGAAGACTGAAGACCTCGTCGGTCCGTACGAACTCCACGACTTTTTCCTTTACCATTTTTTCAGGTCGGGCTATTCTCCCGAAAAGATACATTTTCTGGCATGCAAGGCCTTCGAGGGCAAATACGACAGCCAGACTGTAGGGAAATGGCTCGAGACGTTCATCCGGCGCTTCTTCGCCCAGCAGTTCAAGAGATCCTGCCTGCCGGACGGGCCGAAGGTGGGAAGCGTATCGCTGTCTCCACGCGGAGACTGGCGCATGCCGTCGGATGCCAGGCCGGATATTTTCCTTTCCGGCCTGAAGGACATCCGGTAGCAGGTCCCTACAGACTTTCGATCAGTCTTTCGAAAATCATCGTCATCCTGTCAGCTGCGGCATCCGCGGCAGCCACTACGTCATCGCCGTTGTTCTCGTAATCTTCCGCATAATCGTCATGCGCCTCATTCGTGATTACGGACATTCCGAAGACAGGGATGGAAGCATGACGTGCGGCTATCACCTCCGGTATGGTGGACATTCCCACGGCATCGGCTCCTATCATCCTGAAATATCGGTACTCGGCCGGAGTCTCGTATGAAGGACCTGTTCCGGCCAGATAAACACCTTTTCTGACCTCAATGCCGAGCGAAACCGCAATATTCTCTGCAGCCCTGATCAGTGCCGGATCGTATGGCCTGGTCATATCGGGAAAGCGAGGGCCGAACTCGGACAGATTCTGCCCCACGAGAGGGTTCGGCAGAAGGTTGATATGATCCCTGATTATCATCAGGTCGCCGATCCTGAAATCGAAATTCACACCTCCGGCCGCATTGGAAACGAACAGCCAGCTGATGCCAGTCTTTTTCATAACCCTTATCGGCAGCACCACCAGTTCCATAGGATATCCTTCATAGTAATGGAATCTTCCCTGCATGGCCATCACCGTCTTCCCGCCGAGGGTTCCGATGATGAAATTGCCCTTGTGTCCGATGGCCGTGGACACGGGGAAGCCTGGAATTTCCCTGTAGGGAATCACGATGCTGTCGGAAATCCTGTCGGCGAGCTTGCCGAGTCCGCTGCCCAGAACTATGCCTACCTGCGGCTGCAGAGCCCCGATTCTGCTTCTGATAAAATCGGCGGCATTGTTTATTCTTTCGATTCTCGAATCCATAACCGATACTGTATTATTATAATATTCAACAAAGTCCGTCTAAAAGTTTACGCGCCTCCGACAGTATTTCCTTCTCCCCGGGAATCTCGCGGTGCCGCATAAGGAACTTCCCGTCGCATATCACGGAATCTATGCAGTCGCTGTGGGCCGAATAGATGAAGTTCGCGAGAAACGGGGCATTCGAAAGGAAGAAACTGCTGTCCGTATCCACTATGATGATGTCGGCGAGGCATCCCGGTTCCAGTCTGCCGGTATTCAAACCCAAGGCATCCGCGGCATTGACGGTAGCCATCGCCATCAGTTCGGCCAAAGGCATTGCGGCGGGGTCGCCGCGCCAGGCTTTCTGAATCAGGGCGGCGGTTTTCATGGCTTCGTGCATATCGAGATTGTTCGACGAGGCGCAGCCGTCCGTACCGAGGCACAGGTTTATGCCGGCATCGCGCATTTCATTGTATCGGAAGCGGTAACCCGATGCCAGTTTAAGGTTCGAATTCACGTTGTGCACGCAGGTCACCTTCCTGCGGGCCAGAATGGAAATGTCATCCTGATCGAGCCACAGAGTATGGGCGGCAATGACATCCGGTCCCAGAACCCCCAGATTGTCAAGGAATCTTACGGGACTGACGCCATGCGCGGCCCTGCAGTCAAGCACCTCCTTTTCCGTTTCGCTCAGATGCAGGTTGATTTTCAACCCGTGACGTCTTGCAAAATCCGCTGCCCACAGGATAAGTTCCTCACTTACCGAATATACCGAATGTATGCCGATGGAAAAACCCGTGTTGCCTGGCCAGGAAAGCGAAGCCTCGAAAACCGCCTCGCACTCTTCCTTCTGCCTGTCGGCCAGTTTTCTGTCATAATGGTCCAGATGGACATACGAAAGGACAGCCCGGAGCCCCATCTCGCGTACAGCCTTTTCAGCGGCGGGCACCATCCAGTACTGGTCGAGGAAAGTCGTGGTCCCGGTCCTGATCATCTCTATGCAGGCCACCTTGGTCGCCGTGTAAATGTATTCCTCGTCCACTTTCTTCTCCACTTCCCATATCCTGTCTATCCAGTCCGCAAAGCATATATCCTCGCCGACCCCCCTGAAAAGGGACATGGCCGCGTGCGTATGGGCATTTACAAGTCCCGGCAACGCCGTCATTCCACCGCAATCCACGGTCTCGACATCTTCACACGCACCGGTTTCCCCGTCTTCAGGTTCACCTGCCGGACAGATTTTCCCGATAATATTGTCTTTTATAAAAATATCGCTTTCCCTGCCCCCGACAATTATATTTTTCAACAAAAGTCCGCTCATAACGAATAAATCGAAAAATTTTCGCTAATATAAACAAAAAACTCTTTTTCTCATATACGCGGCTCTCCTGTAAGCGCCGCAATGAAATGGTCGATTTTCTGAAAATCTTGTCCAATTTTTCTTAAATTTGGCGAATTATTTTAACGGAAACCAAAAACTTGCAAAAATGGCATTCAAAGGGACTATAGAAATAGACATCCAGCGATGCAAAGGCTGTTCGGTCTGCATCGAGAACTGTCCGAACAAATGCATCCGGCTGTCCAGAAAGGTCAACGGCAAAGGCTACAGATATGCCGAGCTTGCCAATGACGACTGCATCGGGTGTGCCGGCTGCGCTGTCGTATGCCCTGATTCGGTAATCACGGTTTACAGAGTAAAAATCTGAGGAATATGGCGGAAAAAATATTGTTGAAAGGGAATGAGGCGATAGCCATTTCGGCTATACGCAATGGCGTGGACGGGTTTTTCGGTTATCCTATCACGCCGCAGTCCGAGGTTATGGAAACCCTGATGAAGGAAAAACCGTGGGAAACTACAGGGATGGTCGTCCTGCAGGCTGAAAGCGAAGTGGCGTCCATCAACATGGTTTACGGAGGAGCCTGCTGCGGGAAAAAGGTCATGACTTCTTCCAGCAGCCCTGGAATCAGCCTTATGAGCGAAGGCATAAGCTACATAGCAGGGGCGGAACTGCCCTGCGTGGTCGTGGACGTAATGCGCGGCGGTCCCGGTCTGGGGACCATCCAGCCGAGCCAGAGCGATTACAGCCAGTCAGTCAAGGGCGGAGGACACGGAGACTATCACTGCATAGTCATTGCCCCTGCCTCGGCGCAGGACATGTACGATTTCGTGGACTGGGGCTTCGAACTGGCTTTCAAATACAGGAATCCTGTCATAATCCTGGCCGACGGCATCATAGGCCAGCTTATGGAAAAAGTGGAAATACATCCTGTGAAACCGAGACGCACCGATGCCGAAATACTGGCCGTAGCACCGTGGGCAACGACAGGAAAGCCTGCCGGACGCGAACGCAATATCATCACGTCCCTTTCGCTCGAAGCCAATACCCAGGAAGCGTTCAACAGGAAACTTCTCGCCAAATACGACGCCATAAGGGAAAACGAGGTGAAATTCAGCGAATATCTCACGGAAGATGCCGAATACATTTTCGTAGCCTTCGGCTGCTCTTCGAGGATTTGCGAAGCCGCCACCGATATGCTGAGGGAAGAAGGAATCAGGGCAGGAGTGCTCCGCCCAATAACACTGTATCCTTTTCCTGAAAAGGAAATCGCCAGACTCGCATCCAAGGTAAAAAGTATGATGAGCATAGAACTGAACCTGGGACAGATGGTGGAAGACGTGCGGCTGGCCGTAAACGGCCGGTGTCCCGTAGGATTCTACGGCAGACAGGGAGGAAACGTCTACACGCCTGAAGAAATAGCGGATGCATTCAGGAAATTCAACAATCTGAAATAGACCCTACTATGGAAAGTACAGACATAAAAAGGCCGGAAAACATAGTGTACAGGAAACCGGCTCTTATCACCGATACCACTATGCACTACTGCCCGGGGTGCTCCCATGGCACAGTGCACAAACTCATCGCCGAAGTGATAGACGAGATGGGCATTCAGGACAGGACTGTCGGTATCAGTCCCGTAGGCTGCTCGGTCTTTGCATACAACTACATAGACATCGACTGGCAGGAGGCGGCACACGGCCGCGCTCCGGCACTGGCCACGGCGGTAAAAAGGCTTTGTCCTGACAAATTCGTGTTCACATACCAGGGTGACGGAGATCTGGCATCCATCGGAGCCGCCGAAATCATACACGCATGCAGCCGGGGTGAAAACATTGTCGTGATTTTCATCAACAACGGCATCTACGGTATGACCGGAGGACAGATGGCTCCTACCACGCTGCTCGGTATGAAGACCTCGACCACCCCGTACGGCAGGGATGCCAAACTGAACGGATTTCCGCTGAAAATCACTGAAATGCTTGCGGAACTGGACGGTACGGCCTTCATTACCAGGCAGGCCGTACATACCCCTGCCGCTGTCAGGAAAGCCAAAAACGCCATCAGGAAAGGGTTCGAATACAGTTCCAGAAATATCGGACTGTCGTTTATAGAAATCGTATCCACCTGCAATTCGGGATGGAAGCTCTCCCCGGTGGAAGCAAACAGGTGGATGGTAGAAAACATGTTCGCGAAATATCCTCTCGGAGACATCAAGGATGTCCTGAAAGAGGATGCCGGGAAATAAAGGCTATCGCTGAAAAGAAACAAAAAGATATGAAAGAAGAGATAATAATAGCGGGTTTCGGCGGCCAGGGAGTACTCTCAATGGGTAAAATCCTCGCATATTCCGCCATAATGCAGGATCTGGAAGTTACTTGGATGCCGTCATACGGGCCGGAAATGAGGGGCGGTACAGCCAATGTCTGCGTGATAGTCAGCGACAGGAAAATCAGTTCGCCCATCATCACCAGATACGACACGGCCGTGATACTGAACCAGCAGTCCCTCGACAAATTCGAGCAGAACGTAAAGCCGGGAGGACTTTTGGTGTACGATCCGAGCGGCATTACCAGAGTCCCGGAAAGGAAAGACATAACGGTATGCTCCATCGATGCCATCGAAGTGGCGGCAGAACTGGGCAACTCTAAAGTGTACAATATGGCCGTACTGGGAGCCTATCTGAAAATGAGACCGTTCCTGAATATGGAAAACGTGGTGAAAGGACTGGAAAAGTCGATTCCGGCACGGTACGCCGATATGATTCAGAAAAACCGCGAAGCCATAGAAAAGGGTATGGAGAAGGTAAAAATAATTTCCGAATCCGCACTGTAATATTGGTTGTATCGTAATTTTTGCTAACTTTGCTAAGTGTTTCCATAGTTTCGGACTCCGTATGCGCGAAGATATTCTGAATGACATCTACACTCTGATTTCGCTGTATGAGAACACGAAAGAAGCCTATGATGCCGCGCTGAAGGAACTTCGGCAAAAGGACGAAATTCTGGAAAACCAAAAGAAGCAGATCAAGGAGTTGGAAGGACAAATAGATAGCTTGAAACTCAAAAGCGCATTTCTTTCTGCGTCGGGAGATGAGAAGGCGAAAGAGAAAATCGACAGCCTGATCAGAAAGATTGACAGATGCATCGCTTTGCTGGACTGACAAGATGAAACGGGACATAACGATCAGAATACTGGAAAGCAAGTTCACCGTTCCCGCGGAAAGTCCGGAAGTCGAACACGATATCCGGGTGGCGGCAGAACAGTTGAATGAAAAGTTCTACGAATATCTGAAGAGGAATCCCGGGAAGAGTACGGAGGAGATTCTGTCATTCGTGGCATTGAACAGTTTTATGCATGCGGCGGAACTGGAAAAGGCTGTTGCGGATATCAGACGTGAAGAAGATGACCTGCATGCGAAGTTGAAAAGTTATCTGGACAATATTGAAAAGGGAAAATAGCCGTTAGTTACTTATTTGCTGAAATCTACAATTATACAAAAGTAACCGGGTACACTCGAATGGGGATGACGGACCTATGTGACCCTGACGGGGATTCCGCTTTGCGGGACGGAGGATGTCAGAACCACTTTTCGGAGCTCAAATCTTATTTTTATAGGATTTTCTGAAATTTTGACTAACGGCTTTTTTTAATATTCTTATAGATTCATTCCGACAGGTCGGCTTCTGTTGCCGGCCTGTCGTATTTTTTTTGAGGACGGACGGTAAGTAACACGGAGATATTGTTGTTATTATATATACATTTATTATGGAAATTTTATTTTATATACTGGCGGTCATTGCCGGTGCGGTCATAGCACTCGGAATATATATTCCTGTCCGCAAGTCCATGCTCAAGGGGCAGAAGGAAGAAATCATAAGGAAGGCGGAGACGGAAGCCGAAAACATAAAGAAAGAAAAGATTTTCCAGGCGAAGGAAAAGTTCCTGCAGTTGAAAACCGAGCACGAACAGTACATAAACGAAAAGAACAAACAGCTTCAGGAGGGGGAAGCCCGGCTGAGACAGAAGGAAAATGCCGTAAACCAGCAGAATTCGGAGCTCGGAAGAAAGAACAAGGAAGCCGACGCCATCAGGGAAAACCTTAAAAACCAGGTGGAAATAGCTACCCGGAAGGCGGAAGACTACGAAAGGCTCCGCCAGGAAGCGATTCGCCAGATAGAAAACATAGCAGGGATGAGTGCGTCCGAGGCCAAGAACCAGCTGATGGAAAATATGAAGGCCGAGGCACGGAGCCAGGCGCAGTCATACATAAACGATGTGATGGATGACGCGAGGATGAATGCCAGCAAGGAAGCCAAACGCATCGTCATCAATACGATACAGCGGACGGCTACGGAAACGGCCATCGAAAATGCAGTGACTGTATTCAATATCGAAAGCGATGAAATAAAGGGCCGGATCATAGGCCGTGAAGGAAGGAACATACGGGCGCTGGAAGCCGCTACGGGAGTGGAAATCGTGGTCGACGACACTCCGGAAGCCATTCTTCTGTCAGCTTTCGACCCTGTGAGAAGAGAAGTGGCCAGACTGGCGCTGCACCAGCTCGTAGTCGACGGACGTATCCATCCTGCACGTATCGAGGAAGTGGTGGCAAAGGTACAGAAGCAGCTTGAGGAGGAAATCCTGGAAACAGGGAAAAGGACCTGCATCGATCTGGGAATACACGGCCTGAACATCGAACTGGTGAAACTGATAGGCCGGATGAAATACCGCTCATCCTACGGTCAGAACCTGCTCCAGCACTCGCGCGAAGTCGCCAACATCTGCGCTACTATGGCTTCGGAGCTCGGACTGAATCCAAAGATAGCCAAAAGGGCCGGCCTGCTTCACGACATAGGGAAAGTATCGGATGAGGATCCGGAACTGCCGCACGCTGTTCTCGGTATGAAACTCGCCGAAAAATACAAGGAAAGGCCGGAAATCTGCAACGCCATAGGAGCGCATCACGAGGAAATCGAAATGACATCCATAATCTCGCCTTTAGTAATGGTCGGAGACGCCATTTCCGGTGCCCGGCCGGGTGCGAGACGCGAGGTCATAGAATCCTACATAAAGAGGCTGAAGGACATGGAGGGCATAGCCCAGTCATACAAGGGCGTCACCAAGAGTTACGCCATTCAGGCCGGACGCGAACTGAGAGTCATCGTAGGTGCAGACCAGGTCAGCGACCAGGATGCGGAAGCCCTGTCCGGAGAGATAGCCAAGAAGATTCAGGACGAAATGGTTTATCCAGGACAGGTGAAAATCACCGTAATCAGAGAGACCAGATCGGTAGCTTTTGCGAAATAAGGAATGAAACGCGTTCTGAAAACCATCATTGCCGCCGTTCTCCTCTGTATCCCGGGCCTGCTCTGCGGGCAGAATGCAGGTACGGCACCGGACAGGACCGTCGAGTGGACGGTAGAACGGCTGGACAGCGCCGGCAGGATATCCATAGTATTCACCGGTAAAATCGCCGCCGGCTGGCATACATACGATACGGACAGCGAAGCATATCCTTTTGCCGTGACGTTTTCGTCATTGGAGGGGTGTTCCCCCGCAGGTGAACCGTACGCCCTTTCCGAAGGTACGGAATACGACGGAGAGAATGTGTTTTTCGACGAAGTCAGTTTTGCAGTAGACGTGAACGTGGAATCACCGGAAGCCTCGGCGGCCGGTGAAATCACATGGATGAGCTGCAGCGACAGGAGTTGCGCTGCCCCTGAATATTATGAATTCGACATTTCCCTCGATAACCTGTCCGGAGAGGACGCGCAGGTATCTCCCGTCGGGAAAGGTGGTTTCGACTGGGCGCTGATTATCGAGGCCATTCTCTGGGGCTTCGCCGCCCTGCTGACACCCTGCGTCTTCCCTATGGTTCCGATGACCGTATCGTTTTTCCTGAAAGGTTCGTCATCACCGGCGGCAGGGCGCTTCAAGGCTTCCATGTACGGACTCTTCATTGTCCTGCTGTACACGGTTCCGATTTCACTTATCATTCTGATAACCAGAATAGCCGGAGGAGATGCGGTAACCGCCGACATATTCAACTGGCTGGCTACGCACTGGCTCCCGAATATCATATTCTTCATCGTATTCATGATATTTGCCGCCTCGTTTTTCGGAGCATTCGAAATCATACTGCCTTCGTCCCTTATAAACAAATCGGACAAAGGCTCCGACAGAGGCGGACTGGCGGGGATTTTCTTTATGGCTCTCACGCTGGTTCTGGTTTCATTCTCCTGTACGGGTCCTATCGTGGGAACAGTGCTCATAAAGTCGACCGAGGGGGAATTCTGGACGCCGATGGTTACCATGCTGGCTTTCTCACTGGCATTCGCTCTTCCGTTTACCCTGCTGGCTTTCTTCCCGTCGCTTCTGAACAGGATGAAAAGCGGGAGCTGGATGAATACGATAAAGGTCATTCTGGGATTCATAGAGGTGGCATTAGGATTCAAGTTCCTCAGTGTGGCCGACCAGACATATCACTGGGGAATCCTCGACAGAGAGGTGTATCTGGCCATCTGGATAGTAACATTCTCCCTGCTCGGTTTCTATCTGCTCGGAAAAATACGTTTCGCACATGATGAAAAGACAGATCATGTTTCCGTCAAAAGACTGGCTGCCGCCATCGCTGTCTTCTCTTTTGTCGTCTATATGATTCCAGGCATGTTCGGGGCCCCGCTGAAAGCCTTGTCGGGTTACCTTCCGCCTATGTCCACACAGGATTTCGTCCTCGGAGCTGCAGTCACCGGGACAGATATGTCCGCAGGCGGACAGCAGTCAGGGAACAGGTACGACCTGCACCTGCCTCTCGGTCTTGAAGGATATTTCGACCTGGAAGAAGGCCTGGAAGCAGCGGAAAAAGCCGGAAAACCAGTTTTCGTGGATGTGACCGGCCACGGCTGCGTAAACTGCAGGGAGATGGAATCACGCGTCTGGAGCGATCCGGAAATTCTCGACATACTCAGGAACGAATATATAATCGTGGCCCTGTACACCGATGACAAGACCAGACTGGATGAAGAAGACTGGGTCACTACGGAAAGCGGCGACGTACTCAAACAGATGGGACGGGCCAATTCCTATACGGTGAGGACACTGTTCGGCGTCAATGCGCAGCCGAATTACATCCTGCTGGCTCCGGACGGGAAAATGCTGGCTCCGGTCCGCGGCTATGATCTCAGCATACCTGGATTCAAGGCATTTCTTCAAAACGGCATCGAAAGTTTTCGGGCAGGACGAATGTTCTGACGACTGAAAAAAATTAAAAAAATCGCAAAATTTCAAAAATCGCAATTTGGAATTTATACCGCTTTCAAATTGTAACCATTTTGCGGTTCCTGCATAAAATCGGTTAATTGTTTTTATGCAAGAACCGCAAAATCGTTTCCCGACAGCGTACAGGCACCATATTATGGGTCTTGCATTTATAAATCGGATTTATTTATTTTGTAGAAAGCTTGATGATTTCCATCCCCTGAAATAAAATCATCAGGTACAGGACCGCGACAAAACGATTATTCAGTCATAAATTAATATTTCAATTGTTATGGAACAATTTGCTCAGAAGTACGTAGATGAATTCATGGCCGGGATTATCGCCAGAAATCCCGGAGAAAAGGAATTTCATCAGGCAGTAAGAGAGGTAGTGGAAAGCCTTGCACCTTACATCGTCGAACACCCTTACCTTATGGAAATGAAAGTCCTGGAACGCATCGCCGAACCGGAACGCGTCATTATGTTCAGGGTGCCTTGGATCAACGATGAAGGAGAAGTGGAAATCAACAGGGGCTACAGGGTTCAGATGAACAGCGCCATAGGGCCATACAAGGGAGGTATCCGTTTCCATCCGAGCGTAAACCTCAGTATCATGAAATTCCTCGCATTCGAGCAGACTTTCAAAAACAGCCTTACCACCCTGCCTATGGGCGGTGCAAAGGGAGGTTCCGACTTCAATCCTAAAGGAAAGTCCGACAACGAGGTGATGAGATTCTGCCAGAGTTTCATGACCGAACTTCAGCGCCATATAGGACAGGATACAGATGTGCCTGCAGGAGATATCGGAGTAGGCGGACGTGAGGTAGGCTTCATGTTCGGCCAGTACAAAAGACTGCGCAACGAATTTACCGGAACTCTCACTGGGAAAGGACTCAACTGGGGTGGAAGCCCGCTCCGTCCCGAAGCGACGGGTTACGGTACCTGCTATTTCGCATCCGCGATGCTCGCGACAAAAGGAGACAGTTTCGAAGGCAAGACGGTCTGCATCTCCGGATCCGGAAACGTAGCCCAGTATGCAGCTGAAAAGGCTCTGCAGCTCGGAGCCAAAGTAGTGACACTCTCCGACTCCAACGGTTTCATCTATGACCCTGACGGCATCGACAGAGCCAAGCTCGACTATGTCATGGAACTGAAAAACGTGGTCAGAGGACGTATCAAGGAATATGTAAAGGTTTATCCTTCAGCAAAATATTTCGAGAACGAACGTCCTTGGAGCATAAAATGCGATATCGCCATGCCTTGCGCGACCCAGAACGAACTGAACGGCGAACAGGCCCGGATGCTGGTAGACAACGGCTGCATCTGCGTGGCAGAGGGCGCCAATATGCCGTCGACCCCGGAAGCCATCGAAGTATTCCAGAAAGCGAAGATACTCTACTCTCCGGGAAAGGCTTCCAACGCAGGAGGTGTGGCCACTTCCGGTCTGGAAATGACACAGAACTCCATCCGGCTCAAATGGACTCCTGAAGAAGTGGACGAGAAACTCCACCGTATTATGGAGGACATACATGCAGCCTGCGTAAAATACGGAACTGAGCCTGACGGTTATGTAAATTACGTAAAGGGAGCCAACATAGCCGGATTCATAAAGGTGGCTGACGCCATGATGTCACAAGGCGTAATCTGAGTTACGGCCCGGAAGACAAGTTTCCTTAACGGACAGATGACGACAGAGTCTTGGGAAGACGGAGTCATCTGTCCGTTTTTTGATTGTTTCCGTCAGAAATCTTAAAGAAATCGCCCATATATTTTACAATATGGATTTTATGAAGTATCTTAGGGAAGAAATATTATTTTAACTGTTCAATCATCCTTTTTACCTGAAATTATCTGTCAGTTATGATTATCAGAATTTTCCTGACGGCAGTTATGGCACTCGTCGCAGCCGCACTTTCAGCACAGACTCCCGTATATCTCGACAATTCCGCAGACATCGAAGACCGTATCGAAGATGTTATGAAGAAGCTTACGACGGAAGAGAAAATCGCCATGATTCATGCCCAGTCCAAATTCAGTTCACCGGGCGTGAAAAGGCTGGGAATCCCTGAAATATGGATGACGGACGGACCTCACGGCATCAGACCCGAGGTATTTTGGGATGACTGGGACCAGGCCGGCTGGACCAATGACTCCTGCGTAGCCTTTCCGGCTCTTACGTGTCTGGCCGCCACCTGGAATGAAGAACTTTCATATCTTTACGGCACAAGTATCGGAGAGGAGGCCAGATACAGGAACAAGACCGTCCTGCTCGGCCCTGGAGTGAACATATACAGGACACCTCTGAACGGAAGGAATTTCGAATATATGGGCGAAGACCCCTTCCTGGCATCGGAGATGGTAGTCCCGTACATCAAAGGGGTACAGTCCAACGGAGTGGCAGCCTGCGTAAAGCATTTTGCACTGAACAACAACGAAATAAACCGCCATACCAGCAATGTCATAGTGGATGACAGGACCCTCTATGAAATATATCTTCCGGCATTCAAGGCGGCCGTACAGGAGGGCGGAGCCTGGACTGTCATGGGGTCGTACAATCTTTACAGGAACCAGCACGGATGCCACAACGAATATCTGCTTAACGATATTCTCAAAGGCGAATGGGGTTTCGACGGCGTAGTAGTTTCGGACTGGGGCGGCACTCACGATACCGACCAGGCCATAAAGAACGGGCTTGATCTGGAGTTCGGCTCCTGGACTGACGGTCTGAGTGCGGGTTCGAAGAATGCATACGACAGCTATTATCTTGCGGCTCCTTATCTGGAACGCATCAGAAGCGGGAAAGTGGGGACGGAAGAACTCGATGACAAGGTCCGCCGAGTCCTGAGACTGGCTTTCAGAACTGTCATGAGACAGGACAGGCCTATGGGGAGCATGTTGTCGGATGAACATTACGAAGCAGCCAGGGCTATCGGAGACGAAGGGATTGTCCTGCTTAAAAATGAAGGGTCCGTTCTTCCTGTCCGGCCTTCGGGAGATTGCAGGATACTTGTGGTCGGGGAAAATGCGGTCAAGATGATGACAGTAGGCGGAGGAAGCTCATCACTGAAAGTCCAGAGAGAAGTCTCGCCGCTTAAAGGGATTGAAGATGCATTCAAAGGCCAGGCTGAAGTCCTGTATGCACGGGGCTACATCGGTGATCCTTCCGGCGAATACAACGGTGTCACTACCGGACAGAATCTTCAGGACAGCAGGACTCCGGAAGAACTGCTCGCAGAAGCCGTCAGTATGGCAAAGGAAGCCGATTATGTCATATTCATCGGAGGACTGAACAAGTCCCCACATCAGGACTGCGAAGACTCCGACAGGAGCGGACTCGGACTCCCCTACGGCCAGGACAAGCTTGTTTCAGCCCTGGCGGAAGCCAACGGAAATACGATCGTTGTCAACATTTCCGGAAATGCGGTGGCCATGCCATGGATCGATGAAGTGCCTGCCGTCGTCCAGGCCTGGTATCTCGGTTCGGAAGCCGGCAACTCGATTGCAGACATCCTGTCCGGAGCCGCCAACCCGTCAGGAAAACTGCCGTTCACATTCCCCGCAGCGCTTGAGGACTGTCCGGCACATTCTGTCGGTGAATATCCGGGGACAAGAAGAAATGACGGAATCTGGGATATCGAATACAGGGAAGGCATCTTCGTCGGCTACCGGTGGTATGAAAAAGAAAAGATCAGACCGCTGTTCGCTTTCGGACACGGACTGAGTTATACGGAGTTTTCATACGGTAAAGCATCCTCCGACAGCAGGACATTGTCAGGGGACGGAAGCCTGAATGTCAGCATCGAAGTTTCCAATACAGGAGAAATGACAGGCAAGGAAGTCGTCCAGCTCTATATTTCAGACCTGAAATCAAGTCTTCCGAGACCGGTAAAGGAACTGAAGGGTTTCAGAAAAATAGAACTCGAGCCTGGAGAAACAGCGGAAGTCACATTTACCATAAACAAGGATGACCTGAGCTTTTTCGATGCGGACAGGCATGAATGGGTGGCTGAACCGGGAAAATTCAAGGCGCTCATAGGCTCTTCTTCAGACGATATCCGCTCCGAAGTCACATTCGAATTGAAATAAATACTGATACAGCATGAAAAAAGGCAGAATCATAGGAATTTCCGCTGTCATAGCCGCAGCGTTGCTGGCACTGTTCGTCTTCTTTAAATTCTACTTCGTTTTCGGCGAAGGCGTCAAGGCCGGTGAACTGAATTTCGTCGTATACAAGGGATATATATTCAAGACTTACGAAGGGAAGGTAATACAGGCTGGTTTCAACTCCAAAATGAAAAACACCACATCGGCCATCCAGTCGTATGAATTCGAATTTTCCATAACCGATCCCGAGGTAGCCGACTCTCTGATGAGGTGCAGCGGAAAACTGGTGGAACTCCATTACAAGGAATATCTCGGGAGTCTGCCCTGGAGGGGACAGCAAAAATACGTGGTGGACAGGATTCTTGCAGTCAGATAAGGGCTTTTTTCACTGATTTTTACTTAAAAAATGCAAAAAAGTCAAAAAAAGTTTGGAGATATCAAAAAAAGCAGTACCTTTGCACCCGAGTTGATCGAAAGGTTATTCCAAAACCTTCACAGCTTATTGGTTATTAGTTTTAGTGTTATTAATTATGTGGTTAGTATGAGGGTCCGCACGTGAGGTGCCGACACTCATTTTTTTTATTTCCGAATCAGCCATATTCTACATAGAGACAGCGGGGATCCCGATTCCGGAATCCCCGCTGTTCATTTCAGAGGTGCCAAGCAGAATCGAACTGCTGTACATGGTTTTGCAGACCATTGCCTAACCACTCGGCCATAGCACCTTGTATGTCTTCCATTGAAAGGAATGCAAATATAGCATTTTTTCCTTAATCCGCAAAATTATTCCGGCCTCAGGAAATAATTTCGCCTTAAATCACTCTACATACAGCAGAAGGCCCTTCAGATACTCCCCTTCCGGATGATAGATATTGACGGAATGGTCTGCCGGCTGGTTCAGTCTGTCGAGAATCCTTACATTCCGACCTGTCTGGGCGGCTGCGGAAAATACAGCCAACGCAAACGCCTCCTTGTCCACCACCTGCGAACAGCTGAACGTAAAGACCAGTCCTCCTGACGCAACCTTCGAAATAGCCGAAGCATTAAGTCTCTGATACGCCCTGAGTGCATTTTTCAATGCTCCCCTGTGTTTGGCAAAAGCGGGAGGGTCCACTATCATAAGGTCGAATCCGCCTTCCGGGACGGTCTTAAGATAATCGATGGCGTCACAGCAAAGTCCGGTATGACGTCCGTCATCGAACCCGTTTAAAGCCACATTCCTGTCCACCAGTTCCATAGCCTTTTTCGAACTGTCCACAGACACCACGGACGCCGCTCCGCCCGCAAGGGCATAAACGGAAAAGCCTCCGGTATAACAGAACAGATTCAGGACATTTCTCCCGCGGGAATACTTCTCCACCAAAGCCCTGTTTTCCCTCTGGTCGAGGAAAAAGCCTGTTTTCTGACCGGATGTCCAGTTGACTATGAACCTGTGACCGTTTTCCGTGACTGTCTGATCGTCTCCGGAAAACTCCGGACTGCGATACAGATATCCGTCCACCAGGTCGAGCCCTGCCTTGAAAGGAGCGGTGCCCGAACTCTTGTCATATATGGCAAGAAGTTCAGGACCATATATCCTCCGCAACGCTTCCGCTATCTGCCTTTTAGCCCTGAACATTCCGGCTGAATGGGCCTGTATCACGCACACTCCGCGGTAATAGTCCACTATAAGCCCGGGAAGACTGTCCCCCTCACCATGTACGAGTCTGTAACAGTCTGTTTCCGTTCCGGAGAATGCCGGCAAGACAGCCTTTCTGACTGCCAATGCTTTCGACAGCATTTCCTCCCAGAAATCCAGACCTGGCATATCCGGCCCGAAACTCAATATGCGCACAGCAATCGAGCCTATCTGCCAGTGGCCGAATGCAAGCACGCTCCCGTCGCAGGAACATACAGCCACCAAATCACCTTCATCCGGACTGCCATGAACATCGGCGACTGCTCCGGAAAAAATCCAGGGATGGAAACGCAGGACAGAATCCTCCCTGCCCCTTTTCAAAATCACTTTTTTCATACTCATCCGTTAGATGGCTCTCCCAAGATTTTCTCAGATTTCATCAGTTTCAGATACATCTCCCTGCATACCCAGGCATCGGTGGCGGCATACCGGATCTGCGATTCCGACAGGACATCCGCCTCCCAGTTCGAAAGCTGCTGGGTCTTCGATATCCTGAAACCGAGGATAATGGCAGTCATCTTCTTGACACTCTTGTCCTTAATCCCGTAATCCCCTACTATCCGCTGCAAATCCACGAAAGCGTTGGGCGTGAAGTCGCGATAGCGCTGCAGTCCCCTTATGTCATCCAATACCGCAGCCCCTACCTTGATGATTTTACCGTTCGAAAGGAGGTTGCACAGCCTGCGGTGCATTCCGAGGCTTTTTATTCTGAACAGAAAAGCCTTTTCAGGTCCGCACAACTGCAGCAGGGCGACTCCGTAACGCGGCTGATCCGGAGAAAAGCATGGCCTGGTTTCCGTATCGAATCCTATGATTTTCTGTGCTCTGAGATAGTTTACCGCTCTGTTGAATTCCGCACCGGCAGTATCGATGACACTGATGCTGCCCGGAAAACCGGCATACTCCAATTTCTGTATTTCCTCGGGAGATATGCTGCTAATATACATAAATCAGACTTTTATAAGTTACCGGAGCCAGATCCCTGATTATCCTCAGGTCTCTGTCCGCAAAACTGCTTTGGCTGACAGGAGTGAACAGGAATGTCTCCACGTCCGATCCCTGCGGCCTCTCGTATTTGTAACCGTCTTCCAACACTCCGTTTCCAACGATATTTTCGGGATTCACCCGAGGAGAGACGGCCGTGGCATATCCGCACACCTGTGGCGCAGCCACATAGTGTGTAAACCTGTCGTTCCTGCGCAGCCAGCCGTATGCATCCCGGGCCAGAGTCCGGACCGGACTGATAAATACGAAGTCCCCGGCCAGTACACTTCTGCAAGCCTCTGTTTCAGGAGCCTCAGAAGCCAGGATTTCCGCAACGGCGGCATTGAGGGAATCCACCGCATGACAGGCTCCGGGGTCATCGACTATAACGCATGAAAGCGGAACCGTATATGATGCATCGAGATATGCTTCCAGATAGCCGAGAACCATTTCACGGGCATTACCCTTCATTTCCGGAGAAAGGCAGGCGATTTCCTGACTTTCCGCCCATTCCCTGTAACAGTCATTGTGCCTGTCGGCATATTTCGCCCGCAACTTGCCGAATACGCCGGAGTAAACACCGGAACGGACCACTGCCTCATCGGCCCATACTCCGAGATTCGTGTTTTCACGGGCCGTCGAAAAGAAAAACGACACTGACGATTCCACGGGATTCAGTATACCGACATTCTTGCCTGTCCGCTCCAGGACATATTCCACGTCCTCATTGCCGGAAACGGACATCAGCGATGAAGAAAATATGAAAAGTTTCGCTTCGGGCTTCTCCAGAGACAATTTCTGATCGAAAGCACTTGAGGAACAATGTCCGGATACGGATGACAAAAAGCCCTTCATGGCCACCTCCCTGACAAAATCCCCGTTTCCTGCAACAAAGTAGCCGGCATAAGGGGAATTCACGGCATCGAAAACCGGCATTACAGTCTCACCGGCAAAATCCGGAAGCCCGTCCGGGTCGGAACTGCCGTCTATGTTGTCGAACATATCAGCCGTAAGCAGGACCTCGGACAGCACCGCCGTCTCCTCTACTCCGCCGAATATGGCTATAGGACCGTCGTTTCCGGAACCGGTGTAGCCGGCAATGCACTTGTGCCATACCGACGAGGTGTCCGAAACAGCCGTTTCCGCCAATGCCGCAGGCACAAAATCCGAAACGGCCTCCCTGCCGCAGGATACTGCCAGAAACAATGCCGCGAAAGACAATGGAATATATGAAGCGATCCTGAACATTTTCTGTTTTTTATCGGGCAAAGGTAAGCAAATATCCGAATTTTTTAAGAAAAATTCTTACCTTTGTAAGAATACGATTTAACAAATTTAACTTAAAAGAATCATTATGGCAAGTATTTCATTGAAAGCCCGGCAGATGCCTGCTTCCGCCATCAGAAAGTTGGTTCCCCTTTCGGACGCTGCCAAGAAGCAGGGTGTGAAAGTATATCATCTGAACATCGGCCAGCCTGATATAAAGTCTCCTGACTGCGCCCTGGAAGCCGTCAGGAATATCAGGTTGAAAAATGTTTCATATACGAACTCTGCGGGGCTGATGGAACTTCGCGAAGGGCTTGTCAACAAATATTATAAAGGTATCGGCATCGACATAGACGTTTCCGAACTCATCGTAACGGTAGCCGGAAGCGAAGCCGTGAACATGGCACTGGAAATCGCCTGCAACGAAGGGGATGAAGTGATCGTTCTCGAACCGTTCTATACGAACTACAACACTTTCGCTTTTATGAACGGACTCACTCTCAAAGCCATACCTACCGACATCAGAAAAGGTTTCCAGGTACCGGACATAGAGGAATTCGAGAAGGCCATCACGGACAGGACCAAAGCCATTCTGGTATGCAATCCGGGAAACCCGTGCGGTACGCTTTACTCCAAGGAAAACATGCTCGCCCTCGGCGAGATTGCCCGCAAACATGACCTGTTCCTGATTTCGGACGAAGTGTACAGGGAATTCATCTACTCGGACGAGCCGTATTTCTCTGCTATGAACATTCCTGACCTCGACCAGAACGTCATCCTCGTGGACTCGGTATCGAAGAGATACAATCTTTGCGGAGCGAGGATAGGGTGCATAGTCTCGCATAACAAAGATGTGATGGCCGCAGCCATGAAATATGCGCAGGCAAGGCTCTGCCCTCCGGTGCTCGGACAGTACGCCGCCATCGGGGCACTCGACACACCGGCGGAATATTACAGGGAAGTGCGTGAAGAATACATCCGCAGAAGGAATTATATGATAGACAGGCTCAACAGCATACCTGGAGTATTCACACCGCTTCCTATGGGAGCTTTCTATACCATAGCGGAACTGCCGGTAGACGATACCGAGAAGTTCGCACGCTGGATGCTCGAGGAATTCCGTCTGAACAACGAGACCACGATGATTACGCCTGCGGCATCTTTCTACAAGACTCCGGGCAAAGGCCTGAACCATGCACGCATATCATACGTTCTGGAAGTTCCGGAAATGGTAAAAGCACTCGACTGTCTCGAAGAGGGTCTGAAAAACTATCCGGGAAACACGCTTGCCCGGTAGTCCGGAGAAAGCGTCACTTATCGATTACTCCTGAACCTATCATCTCGGCGGAGGAATACCAGACAGCGAACTGACCTGCCGTTATTCCCCGCTGAGCTTCGTCAAAAAGCACGAACAGACCGTTGTCTCTCATAATCAGCGTTGCATCCTGCAGCGGCTGACGGTATCTTATGCGGACACGGTAACGTCTGATTTCGCCCGGCTTCATCCTCAGGTCTTCCCTTATCCAGTGAATATCTTCCGGAGCGATTCTCAGACAGCTCCGGGACAGCCCCTTGTGGGTGTGGCCCTCGCCCACGTATATCCTGTTGGATTCCATGTCTGTGGCTATGACGAAAAGGCTGTCGCTGTGACCTCCGATATTCAGGCCCTTGCGCTGCCCTATGGTATAGAACTGCGCCCCGTTGTGCTTCCCTATGATTTTTCCGTAAGGATTATCCTTGTATCTGGTTTTTCTGACATGTTTCTTTCCCGACCTGTAAGTCTCCGTTTCGAAACGGATATCATACCTGACCGGCTCGGAAAGTTCATACAGGGTCCCGTCGGACAGGGCCGCGATTCTGGCAGGGTCGAAGATTCCATCCGAAGAACAGCCTCCCTCGAACCCGGGATTGCCCTCCACGGATTTTTCGTGTACGGGATCATTCACTTTCAGGGACTTGGATTCGGAGATATAGGAAGTCACCATATTGACCGGTGTAGTTGCTCCGTCTCTTTCCAGACCGTTCAGAACGTTTTCCATAAAACGGTAATGCCTGTTTTCGCTGAAATATCCGTCATATACTTCCACGACATCCCCTTCAGACGGCGCGAGTTTCTGCTGCAGAAAAACCGGCAGATCCACCTTGCCCACGAAACAGATCCCCTGTGAATCCTTTTTATCGGCTGACGGAAGCCCGGCTTCCGCAGCAATGCGGCGCACCTCGGGCTTGGCCAAGTCCCCTATCGGGAACATTGCCTTTGCCAGCTGGGCCTGAGTAAGCTGGCAAAGGAAATAACTCTGGTCCTTGTTAGGGTCGGTCCCGGCGAAAATCCTGTAGACCGGCCTTCCGTCCGGCCCGGCTATCTCGTCCTTGCGGCAATAATGTCCCGTAGCCACGAAATCCGCCCCGAGATTCATAGCGCACTTCATAAAGGCGTCGAATTTGATTTCCCTGTTGCACAATACGTCAGGATTCGGAGTCCGGCCTTTCGAATACTCGTCGAACATATAGTCCACTACCCTTTTCCTGTACTCTTCGCTCAAATCCACGAAATAGAACGGGATTCCTATTTTTCTGGCCACCATCTCGGCCACGAAACGGTCCTCCTCCCATTCGCAGTCCCCGTGCAGCGTCCCCGCGGTATCATGCCAGTTCTGCATGAACAGGGCGAAAACATCATATCCGGCCCTTTTGAGAAGAAGGGCAGCCACACTGGAGTCGACACCTCCCGACAGACCGACGCAAACTTTCATATCTGTTTCTTACTGTAAATCAGATTCTCCGGATTGGCCCGGAATACAATAATACTTGCATTTCTTTCCGATTCTCGTTATATTTGGCTTTACGGCCACAATAGAAAGTTATGATACGGAAAGAAATCAATATCTCCTACAGGGAATACGACTTCGCGGATGAACTTCCGGAAAATGAAAGGATTCTGGCGGAAAAAGCCATAGAAGCCACAAACCGTTCATATTCACCTTATTCAAAATTCCACGTAGGCGCCGCAGTGAAACTTTCAAACGGAGAAATCATCACCGGTGCGAATCAGGAAAACATAGCGTACCCGTCGGGTCTCTGCGCTGAAAGGACTGCCATGTACTATGCCAGCGCCGCCTATCCGGACATTGCGATGGAAGCCATCGCGATAGCCGCCTCCCAGAACGGCAGGCTCTGCGAACTGCCGGCTTCACCCTGCGGTGCCTGTCGCCAGGTCATGGCCGAATATCAGACAAAAGCAGGGAAAAACATGAAAATCATCCTGGCCGGAGCGAAGAAAATCCTGGTTTTCGAACGTGTCGACGACATTCTTCCGTTCATATTCGACAGCCTGAAGTAATCCTCCCGTCCTCTGCCTGACTGAAACGGAGGCTGCAGTAATTTTTGGTATTCCGGAAAAAATCACTACATTTGCATCGGGTAAGTCATACACGACCAGCTCCTGCTGAATCCCCCAGGACCGGAAGGTAGCAAGGGTAAGCGGTTGTAGCGGTGCGATGTATTCAGCTTACCCTTTTTTATTTCTTCTGGGCTGGCTGCTGTACCGGGACAGGTTGGCCGGAGGTCCTGGCTGAAGCCGCCTTCTCATAGTCCTGTTCCGTTATCATGCGGCAGGAGCCGTTGAAAGAAGCCCCGAGTTCCACTATCAGACGGCGGACGCTGATTTCGCCTTCCACTGAACAGTCGCTCTTGATGGACATTATTTCCTTTACGGTAAAGCTGCCCTTGGTCTTACCCCATACATCGGCATTCACACATACTATGTCGGCATTCACTTCCGCGCCCTCGCCTACTACCACCTTGCCGTCCGACACGATGCTGCCTTCGAATTTCCCGTCTATCCGCAGGTCATTCGGAGAAATGATTTCCCCCTTGAAATACGTTCCGGCCGATATACGGCTGACAAGATTCACATTTGCGGCCTGCTCTATTTTTGCCATATCAATATCTGTTTTTAAAACTGTTGTCAAAGATTCCTTCCGTGGCAGTTCTTGTATTTTTTTCCTGAGCCGCAAGGGCACGGGTCGTTTCTGCCTACGGTCTTCTCCACGTGGACGGGCATCCTGCTCTTCTGGTCAGGACCGTTCGTTACCATATCCGTCCGGCTGGTGCGCAACTGGCTCATATCCGGCTTGCGTACCTGCGGGGCAGGAGCCTTCCGGACTTCCGTCGTATCACGCAGCGGAATATGCGCCCTGAACAGGAAGGAAAGAATATCCTTGTTCAAAGACTCCAGCATTGCCTTGAAAAGGTTGAAACTTTCGAACTTGTATATCAGAAGCGGGTCTTTCTGCTCGTAAGTGGCATTCTGGACCGACTGCTTGAGGTCGTCCATATCGCGCAGATGCTCTTTCCAGTGCTCGTCTATCTGGTAAAGGGTAATGGTCTTGCTCAGGGCCCTGGCTATTTCGCGGCCTTCCGTTTCGTATGCTTTCTTCAGGTTGACAGAAAGCGTCAGCATTTTACGCCCGTCCGAAATAGGAATGGCGATGTTCTGGTAAATGGCGCCCTGCTTCTCGTAGACTTCCTTTATTATCGGTGCGGACTTCTGCGCCATGGCATCCATCCTGCGGCGGTAAACTTCGAGCATATTCTGGAAAAGCCTGTCGCTCAGTTCCTTCGGTGTGGCCTTGTTGTAAAAGGCCTCATCGAATCCGGCATCTATCGACATCAGGCGCATTACAGCCTCGTTGAAAGAGGCGAAATCGTAGCCCTCGCAGTTTTCCACAAGAATTTCCGCGGTATCCTGCATCATGTTCATAACATCGATTTCCACCCTGTCACCCACCAGAGCATTTCTCCTCTTGGTGTAAATCACTTCCCTCTGGGAATTCATGACATCATCGTACTCCAGAAGTCTCTTTCTGATACCGAAGTTGTTTTCCTCTACTTTCTTCTGGGCGCGTTCGATTGAACTGGACAGCATGGAAGATTCCAGAGCCTCGTTGTCCTCCATACCGAGCTTGTCCACGACTGCCGCTATCCTTTCGGAGCCGAAAAGCCGCATCAGCTTGTCTTCCAGAGATACATAGAAGGTAGAGGTTCCCGGGTCGCCCTGACGTCCCGCACGGCCTCTGAGCTGGCGGTCTACACGGCGGCTGTCATGCCTTTCGGTACCAATGATGGCGAGACCGCCGGCCTTCCGGACTTCCTCCGAAAGTTTGATATCCGTACCTCGTCCGGCCATGTTCGTGGCTATGGTAACCGTACTTTTCTGACCTGCATGGGCCACGATTTCAGCTTCGCGGGCATGCTGTTTCGCATTCAGTACCTGATGCTGTATTCCTCTGAGTTTCAGCATCCTGCTAAGCAATTCGGATGTTTCCACATCCGTAGTGCCGACCAGAACAGGCCTGCCTGCAGAGGTCAGTTCCACTATCTTGTTTATGACCGCCTCGTATTTGGCTTTCTTCGTCTTGTATATAAGGTCATCGTAGTCTATTCGTGCTATGGGCCTGTTGGTAGGGATGACCACCACGTCCAGCTTGTAGATGGACCAGAATTCGCCTGCCTCCGTTTCCGCGGTACCTGTCATACCGGCAAGCTTGTGATACATACGGAAGTAGTTCTGGAGAGTGATGGTGGCGAAAGTCTGGGTAGCAGCCTCGACCTTGACGTTTTCCTTGGCTTCCACAGCCTGATGAAGACCGTCGCTCCATCGGCGGCCCTCCATGATACGGCCTGTCTGCTCGTCGACGATTTTCACCTTGTTGTCCATAATCACGTAGTCCACATCCTTTTCGAACATGGCATACGCTTTCAGAAGCTGGTTGACCGTATGGACCCTCTCGGATTTCAGGGCGAAATCAGCCATGATTTCGTCTTTCTTCACGCTCTTTTCTTCCGGAGAAAGGCCGCTCTTCTCCACATCGGCTATGGCATTCCCGACATCCGGCAGGATGAAGAATTTCGGATCCGAAAGAGTGCCGCTCAACAGGTCATGACCGTTGTCGGTCATATCTACCGAATGCTGTTTTTCGTTTATGACGAAATACAGAGGGTCGGTCACGACAGGCATTTCCCTCTCATTGTCCTGAATATAATAATTTTCGGTTTTCTGAAGGAGCTGCTTCATACCCGGTTCGCTGAGGAACTTTATCAGAGGCTTGTATTTCGGAAGTCCCTTGTATGCACGCAGGAGAAGTTTTCCTCCTTCCCTTTCATCGCCTTCGGCAATCAGTTTCTTGGCTTCGTTAAGAGTGGACGTGACCAGAGTCTTCTGGTTGTTGTAAAGTTTCTCGACATACGGTCTGAATTCGAGGAACTGCTGGTCGTCGCCTTTCGGAACAGGACCGGAAATGATAAGAGGTGTCCTCGCATCGTCTATCAGGACGGAGTCGACCTCGTCGACTATGGCATAATGATGCTTGCGCTGCACCAGATCGTTGACCGATATGGACATATTGTCCCTCAGATAGTCGAAGCCGAATTCGTTGTTCGTACCGAACGTGATATCGCAGGCATAGGCCTTTTTCCTGGCTTCGCTGTTCGGCTGATGCTTGTCGATACAGTCTACGGAAAGGCCGTGGAACATATAGAGCGGCCCCATCCACTCGGAGTCTCGCTTGGACAGGTAATCATTCACCGTAACCACATGCACGCCTTTGCCTGCCAGGGCATTGAGGAAGACCGGGAGGGTCGCCACGAGTGTTTTTCCCTCACCTGTCGCCATCTCTGCGATTTTCCCCTGATGGAGCACGATACCGCCGATAAGCTGCACATCGTAATGCACCATATCCCAGGTGACTTCATTTCCGCCTGCCATCCAGTGGTTCTGCCATACGGCAT
Organism: uncultured Bacteroidales bacterium; assembly: GCA_944325765.1. Lineage (GTDB taxonomy): Bacteria > Bacteroidota > Bacteroidia > Bacteroidales > UBA932 > Cryptobacteroides. Next base: position 6,000 of record CALVBH010000098.1, on the reverse strand, counting down.
CATCGCCCTCTATGCGGACGAAGTCCCTGGTCGTGCTGAGAAGTCTGTCGAAATCCGTGGCCCTGACCCTGATTTCCGCATTCTCCTTGAATCTGCGGGCAGTGGACTTCATCACGGCAAAGGCTTCAGGAAGAATCTCATTCAGGACAGCTTCGATATCTTCATCCACCTTCTTCACGAGCTTGTCGGATTCCGTGGCGAGAGCTTCCTTCCTGTCGAGAGGGATGTCCTTCTCGAGTTCTTCCCTGATATGGGCTATCCTGTTTTCGTCTTCGGCTATCCTGTCTCTGATTATCTGTCTGAGTTCCGCAGACTTGGCCCTCAGTTCTTCCACAGAAAGCCTGTCTATCCTGTCGTATGCTTCGAGCACCTTGGCCAGAATCGGCTGAAGCTGTTTCAAATCCCTCTCAGCCTTGGTACCGAACAATTTCCTGAACAATCCTGCTACTGACATATTTTTTCCAATAAATTTCTGTATTCCACTTTCTTCCGCGCCGTAAACGCAATTCTGCAAATATAATGATGTTTGAAAAATATTCCTAATAAAGAAATACTCCGATGCCGTTACCTGAGCTGCCTGCCGGGATACTGCCCGAGGGCTTTCCCGAGGAGGAAGACAGCCCTGCGCAAATCATCCGCATTCAGCACGTAGGCCATACGGACCTGATTCGTACCGAGTCCCGGAGTGATATAGAACCCGTTTGCCGGAGCAGTCATCACGCTTTCCCCTTCATACTGGAAATCCGTCAGACACCAGGCGCAGAATTTCTCCGAGTCATCCACAGGCAACGCAGCCATCGCATAGAAAGCCCCGTGAGGAACCGACGCCTTTACACCAGGTATTTCAGAGAGAGCGTCTATGAGCACCTTGCGTCTGAGGTCATATTCCGCGATGACATTCTGCAGATATTCAGGATTTTCATCGCAGGAGGCTTCCGCCACTATCTGCCCGAGCAGAGGCGGACTGAGACGTGCCTGGCATAGTTTGAGTACGCCGGACGTGATGGACTTGTTCTTGGTAATAAGGGCGCCCACCCTGATACCGCATTCCGAATATCTTTTGGAGAATGAATCTATAAGCACCACATTCTCGCTGATTTCGCTGAAATGTCCGGCGGATATGAACTCCATACCGTCATATACGAACTCCCTGTATACTTCGTCCGAAAAGAGATAAAGATCATGCTTTCTGACAATGTCGGCGAGCATCTGCATCTCCCTTTTTCCGTAAAGGGTTCCGGACGGATTGTTGGGGTTGCAGATAAGGATAGCCCTGGTCCTGTCCGTAATCAGTTCCTCGAAATGTTCGACTTCCGGCAGGGCGAAACCGTCTTCGATACGGGTCTTGAGAGTCTTGACCTTCACTCCGGCCACATCCGCGAACGCAAGGTAGTTCGCGTATGTCGGCTCCGTGGTAATCAGTTCGTCACCGGGGTCCATACAGGTCAGGAACGAAAAAAGGACCGCTTCCGAGGCACCGGTAGTGACGGTTATATCCTCGGGAGCGAAATCCATATCATATCCGGCGTAGTATTCCGCAATTTTCTTCCTCAGGGAAAGGAAGCCCTGCGACGGGCTGTACTCGAGCACGGTCCTGTCTATGTTTTTCAGGCTGTCGAGTGCTTTCTGCGGAGTCCTGATATCAGGCTGCCCTATGTTCAGATGATATATTTTGATGCCTTTCGATTTGGCCTTGTCTGCAAGCGGCGTGAGTTTTCTAATCGGGGAACTCGCCATCCCCGTAATCCGTTCTGAAATCTTCATCTCCGTAAATGATGCGAAAGCCGCAAAGATAAAAAGTTTTTTCTAATTACGAACCGGTAACGGCACCGGAATATGCATCGCGGGAAAGTCCCGCTACCGGAGTCCGCGCAGTCTCGTAAGCGCTTCTATGTAATAGTAGTCGGCATAGATGATGGAATAGTCGATTTCCGTACCGGCCGGCCTGTGACCTGTCGAATGCAGGAGAAAGGCCGGGCACGAATCGCCGCCCCGATAGTTCTCATAAAGAGAACAGAGCATCTTTTCCGCAGCGGAAAGATATGATGCGCCCTTGTCTCCGCCCGCATATCCTGACAGTTCGATCAGGGCCGAAGCTACCACGGCCGCTGCGGAAGCGTCACGGGAGACATCCGGAATACCCGGGTCATCGAAATCCCAGTAAGGCACCATATCTTCAGGCAGTCTCGAAAGATAGGCATCGGTAATCCTGCAGGCGAAATCCAGATATTTTCTGTCATGAGTAAACCTGTAGCACATGGTATAGCCGTAAATGCCCCAGGCCTGCCCTCGGGCCCACATCGAGGAGTCGGAATAGCCCTGATGGGTGCAGCTGCGGATATGCCGGCCGCTTTCCGGGTCATATACGGCCACATGATAGGAACTTCCGTCGGGACGGAAATTGTATTTCATCGTGGTATCCGCATGCGAACGGGCTATCGCGGCATATTCGGGATTGCCGCCGTTTTCGGCGGCCCAGAACAGGGTTTCGAGATTTATCATATTGTCTATGATGGTATTGTGGCCGCCGAAGTTTCCTACTTCGCGTGGCCAGGAAAGGATGGTGCCCGCTGCAGGATTGTACAGCGAAGCCAGCCGGTCCGCCGTGGCGAGTATGACATCCCTGTATTCGGGATTTCCGGTCAGGCGGTAGCCGTTGCCGTAACTGCAGAAAATGATGAATCCGAGGTCGTGGTCGTATGCCGGGATTTCGCTGATGAATTCCAGGGCTTCGGTATATTTTTCCGCCGCTTCACGGATTTCGGGATCCGAAGTATGCTCATAGTCATACCACAGCACTCCCGGCCAGAAACCTTCCGTCCAGAGTTCCTTGCTGACAGGGCAGAGATTCCAGGTACTGTCTCCCGGGGCGATGTTTCTCGGAGACATAGCATAGCCGGCCGGCTCGAAAGGGCTCCTTTTTCCTCCAGCATTTCATCCTTGACTACGGATATGGCGCCCGTCAGCGTCTCCTTTTTCTGAACGCCGTAAGCTACCACGACCACATCATCCAGCAGAGTAGACTCTATCTGCATAGTGATGGTCATACCTGGCACATAGGTCGTTTTCACATCGGTATAGCCGATACAGGAAACAGTGATGGTAGTTCCTTCTGCCATTTCGAGGGTGAATTCACCGTCGATTCCGGTAGTAGTACCGGTAGAAGTTCCGTCTATGATGACTGCGGCTCCTATGACAGGGTAGCCTTCATTGTCGATGACCCGGCCGGAAATGCCGTCCTGGGCCGAGGCAGTCCCTGTTTTCAGCGCCAGCGCCGTCAGAAGCAGCACTGTCTTCAAAAACGTTTTCATAGAATTGCTCATATCTTCAGTTGTTAATAATATAGTGTCAGTTCAAGTTTCCTTTCACCCTTTTTCGTGCTCGTCCGTGACTGCGCAATCGCCTCATCACATAGCACTCATGAATGCCTCGCGTACCGACTTCCTCGCCGAAAAAATATGATTTTCTATCGTCCGTCTGCTGAGATTCAGCATCCGGGACAATTCCGTACTGTTCTCGCCTCCGTGTATGTACCTGAGATAGATCTCCCCCTTCTTCTTTCCCATTTTTCCGATGCAGGCCTGTTCGATTTCCAGCATTTCCCTGACCGCGACCTCGTTCTCCGTCCGCGACTCCGTCCTGTCAGCGAATACCGCAAAATACTCCTGTGCCCTGGCACTGCAGGCGTGCCTGCGGTACCAGTCCGTAATCAGATTCCGTATAATCCTGTATATGAAACGGTCCAACGTGTATTCGGATATCACAGTCCCGCTTTCGAGCAGTTTCGTGAACGCTTCCTGAAGAATGTCTTCAGCTTCCTGCGCATCGTCTATCCTCCGTCTGATATATGAATACAGGACACCCTTCATCTCGGAATATTTCGCCGAGATCAGGGCATCCCGCCTTTTCCTGTAATCGGTTTTCATATCGGTATAGTCCGGTGTCATCTTCTGTGGTCCTGTTTTCGATGCAAATATGGCTGGTATCGTTTTTTCCGAAGGTGTATGACGTAACATCTTTGCGGATTTTTTGTCACAATGTACCGTTTCCGCGTTCAGCATAGTGACATTTTGTAACATTTTGCGTGTTACGCCACGTCCGTCCGCAGACAAAAGGCAGATTGTACGTCCCCTGAGGGGGAAATTACAGTAATATTTGGCCGCTGCGCGTCCACATATACTGTTGCGCCTCGGCAAAGCAAATTTATTTGCTCTGCTCTCGGCTTCTGCGTATATTTGGCCGCTGCGCGTCCACATATACTGTTGCGCCTCGGCAGAACAAATAAATTTGTTCTGCTCTCGGCTTCTGCGTATATTTGCTCACTTCGTGCCTGCATAGTATAACCGGACAAGAAGGTCGTTATATGGAAAATCTCGATGAAAAATACATGAAGGAAGCGCTGAAGGAAGCGGCAGCTGCACTCGATGAAGACGAAGTACCCGTAGGAGCGGTTATAGTCTGCAATGGCAGGGTCATCGCCAGGGGGCACAATATGACCGAAAGGCTCGGCGACCCTACCGCACATGCGGAAATGATAGCCGTCACATCCGCCACCCAGGCATTAGGCGGGAAATACCTGGAAAACTGCACCATATACGTTACGGTCGAGCCTTGCGGTATGTGTGCCTCCGCTCTCAACTGGGCCAAAATCAGCAGAGTGGTCTACGGGGCAGGCGATCCGAAGCGCGGTTTTTCTCTGTTCAGTCCGAGCCTCCTTCACCCGAAAACGGAAGTCGTGAAGGGTGTGCTGGCAGATGACTGCGGTGCCCTTATGTCCGATTTCTTTCTTTCAAAACGACGTTAGCCTATGTCCTGGCTTGAAGATCTGGGCCTGCTCGGACTGTTTATCGGCACTTTTCTGGCCGCCACCGTCATTCCTTTCAGTTCAGATGCCGTCTATCTTTCCGTGCTGGCTGCCACAGGGAATCCTGCCGGCTGTCTCATAGTCGGAACGCTGGGCAACTGGCTCGGCAGCGTACTCACCTATTATATCGGCTGGATAGGAAAATGGGAATGGATAGAAAAGTGGTTCAAGGTCAAACCGGAAACCCTTGCCGGACAGAAAGCGAAAATCGACAGATACGGGGTGTGGACGGCGCTTCTGTGCTGGGTTCCCATAATAGGAGATGTCATAGCCATCGCCTTGGGCTTCTACAAGACACGTCCGTTCTGGAGCATCATTCTGATGCTTGCAGGCAAATTCGCCCGCTTCCTCGTCTGGAATCTGATTTTCGGGCTTTTTTGAATTAGGGAACCTAGTTGCTTGCAAAGAAGGGCAATTCATTTTTTAACAGGTCCCGCAGGGACCGCGACTGGAAGGAGCGAAATCCCCCTAATGGGGGTGCAGGGGGTTAGGAGGAGTATCTCAACACAAAAGGAGGACTCGAGCCCTCCTTTCGTGTTGAGATACCAAGATTCGAACTTGGACAGACAGAACCAAAATCTGTAGTGCTACCATTACACCATATCTCAGTTCCAATTAAAGTGGGCGTTCAAAAGATGTCCTTCTGAAGCACCCACCCTTATGCTGTGCTGAAAACAGGTTATTCAGCTACGACTTCGAACTTAAAAGTTCCCTTTATGTCCTTGTAGCATTTTACGGATGCCTCGTAAACTCCGGCTTCCTTGACGCTGTCGGAAAGAATGGTGATATCCTTCTTGTCGACTTCGATACCGGCAGCAGCCAGTGCATCTGCGACCTGCTGGGTAGTGACAGAACCGTAGATTTTACCGCTTTCGCTGATTTTCACGGCTATCTTTACGGTAGTTTCGGCAAGCTTTGCTGCAAGAGCCTCTGCATCGGCGCGGAATTTGGCCTCCTTGTGCGCACGCTGGCGGATATTTTCAGCCAGAATCTTCTTGGCTGAAGGAGTAGCCAGAATAGCGAAGCCCTGAGGAATCAGATAGTTCACGGCATAACCGTTCTTTACCTTTACAATATCGTCTGCATGACCGAGATTGGCCACATCTTTTTTAAGTATTATCTCCATATTGTCTCCT
>CALVBH010000097.1 GCA_944325765.1 uncultured Bacteroidales bacterium | reverse complement strand
TATCTTCGTGTCGACAGTCTCGTTCAATGCTGCCACTTCGCTCGCGAGTTCCCCTCTTATCTTGCCTTCCGACTCGGAAATTGCTGTCGCAATGGCCGTCTGATAAGCCTCTGTAATTTCCGTTTTCACCGTCTCAAGATCACCTCTCAACTTTTCAATGGAAGCCGCATTTGCGGCAATGGCAGCGGCATTTTTCCTGATTGCCTCCGCATTGTCGGCGATAAGTTCGGAATTCCGGGCAATGGCGGAGGTATTTTCAGCGATTTTCACTGCATTTTCGGCTATCGCCTTTTCATTGTCACTTATCTGCTCCTGTGCTGTGGAGAGTATGGTCTGCAAGGATTTGATGGCTTGGGAATTGGCAGAAATGAGACCGGAATTCTCAGAAATTTTCGCGGCATTCTGTGAAATCAGTTCCTCGTTCTCCTCTATCTGCATTGAATTGGCTGCAATGGTCTCGGAATTGGCGCTGATCTTTTCCGAATTTTCTACAATGGCGCTTGCGTTGACGGCTATATTCTCAGTATTTTGAGAGACTGAGCCTTCGAGAGAGGTCAGATCTCCTCGCAGAGACTCGATCTGCGTGCCATTAGCCTCGATTTTCTGTGTCTGGACTGTCTCAAGACCTGAAATCATATTCTCGAGGTAGGTTTTGGCACTTAAAAGGTCGTTCTCCAATCCGGATTTCACCGCTTCGAGTTGCGCATCTGTATAAGTAAGTGTGGCATATCCGGCAAGTTGTCCGCTCACCCAGGTTTGCATCGAAGTTTCGAGATCCGATATGGCCTCGGCAAGTGTATTTTCCAAAGCCGATGATATTTCATCCTTTGCAGTAGAAATGGCCTGCGTATAGGCATCGGTGATTTCTGATACTGCTGTCTGCAGGTCTTCGGCAGAGACATCGCCGGAAGGTAGGGAGGACAATGCAGCTTCCACTGCCTGCTTCACTTCTTCGCTGATTTGGGATGTAATTTTCTCCTCTAATGCCGTCATCGAGATGTTCAGAGACTCGATTTCGGCTTTCAGGGACGATACCTCGGAAACTGTAGCGTTGTACTGTTCCAATGTCGAGAATGTGGCTTCGACCCATGCTTTCGTATCGGTGTCGCCTGCGTCGATGTATGTTTTCAGGTCATTTTCGACGTATTCTTCCAGTTCGGTGATACGCTGCTCTATCGCCGCATCTTTCGACTGCAAGGTCTCGATGGTCCGGTTGAGCGAGGCCAGTTCTCCGGTCATAGATGTCCTGAGGGACTCTATCTGGGAAAGAAGATTGGCTTTCTCGACCGAGATGGTTTCAGACAGGTCTTCCTTGAGAGCGATGATTTTGGAGTCGGTTTCCGATATGCTTTTTTCAAGGGCGGCAGATTGTTTCTGAAGTTCGAGGATGTAGTCTTTCAAGTCGGAATCCGTTCCGGACAATTCGGTGAGAGACGTCTTTATCGAATTGATCTGCTGCGAAATGGATGTAATCTGCGTGTTTTTGATGTCGTCGATCTGCGACTGCAGATTCTCGAATTTTTCTTTATGGCAGGAAGTTACCCCCCCCCATAATGAAAATCGCCATAGCGGCTAAAACGAGGAAATGTTTTTTCATTGCTAAAGGAAATGGTTGTTTTCCGGGCTTCGAGGAAAGGCGTTAAACTATTGGCACGGTGCAAAGCCGGCCCTGTTAGCAATTGCAGGGCGCACCTTGGTCAAAGGTAGTGATTTTTACAGGAAACTCATACGGCCTTGGCAAAAATTTGGTGCGGCTCCGTTGCGTTGGAAAATTTCGGAAAAATCAGGTAATTGAGCACTATAAATTCCTGGCCGACAGTCTCAAAATCACTCGGCAGGTCCGACAACGGGTCTGACGGAGACACCACAGAACCGTTGCTTCCAAAGATTACTGAGGTAGTTATCTTTGCCGTCAACAGACAGACACTCTCCATACTGAAAATTAAGATCCTGTCGTTCACCGGCCCAATAATAGCCGCGCTCACCGACTCCAAGGAGAGAAGATCCCTGAATCTGACCTGCTGCAGGGAGGAATATGGAATTTCTGTTCGGTCCGGTGACTTTATAGCCACTGCGTCCGTTCATCTCAGTCCATTTCCATTCACACTTTTCCAACAGTTCAACCACCTGTGCTTTTGTCGGAAGCTGCCATGGAGCGCCCCAGATCGCACGGGCCGCATCATATTCCTCCGAGCCCGTGATGGAGAGTATATCATTATCTATTTCGATGTCATTTTCGTCCGTGTACTCATCTTTCGGGGTGATCTCGCCCCACGCAAAATAATCACCGTATTCCTCCGGGCTATCAGTCCCGACATTGCCGCAGGCTGGATATCAAGTCTTTTGGATTTTTCAGCCAACTTGCCGAACAAAAAATCGCTAACTTGGTGAATGAAAAACAGCCAATTTGCCGAATATACATCAAAAATCCTTGATAATCAATAGAAATTATCATACATTTGTCTTCTGAATAAAAGGAAGTAAAATGTATAGACCGAGAATAGCTGACATAATGCTGAAACACCAGCTTTCAGCATCGGGGATAGTCCTGATACAGGGTCCGAAATGGTGCGGAAAAACGACAACCGCGGAGCAGCAAGCCCGGAGCATATTATATATGGACTCTCCAAAGACACGTGCTTCGAACCTGTTTCTTGCAGAAACGGATCCGCAGGTGCTTTTTCAGGGGGATACACCCAAACTGATAGATGAATGGCAGCTGGCCCCCAAATTATGGGATGCCGCCCGTTTTGAAGTGAGTCACAGAGGCAAGCCGGGGCAGCTGATTTTCACAGGTTCAGCCGTTCCGCCGGACATGTCTGAACTGACTCATTCCGGCACAGGAAGAGTAGCGTGGCTGACTATGCGACCTATGAGTTTATGGGAATCCGGGAATTCCAATGGGAAAGTAAGCATCGCGTCTTTATTCAAAGGGGATTTTTCTTCTGCAGAAGCCATGGATATGTCGTTAAGCGAACTTGCCTTTCTTGTCAGCAGAGGTGGTTGGCCGGGGTCTCTCGAACTTTCCCGTAATGCAGCGTTATTGCAGACGAACAACTATCTTGACGGTATTGTCCACAGTGATATTTCGAGAGTTGATAATGTGCAACGCGATCCTGAATTTGCCGGAAAACTGCTGCGCTCCTACGCCCGACACCAGGGGCAACAGGTTCCGGTAAGTACGATATATGATGATTTATCGGGGAACGGTACGCCAAGTATGGGCGAGGACACGATAGCTTCATATATTCAGGCATTGAAGAAAATATTCGTAATCGAGGATATGCCGGCATGGAATCCAAACTTGAGGAGCAAGACTGCGGTCCGGACATCAGATACAAGGTACTTTGTCGACCCTTCCATAGGCGTAGCTGCGCTTGGCCTTGGACCGGAAGATCTGATTAACGATTTGAATACATTCGGGTTGCTTTTTGAAACAATGTGCATTCGGGATTTACGCATATATGCGGATGCTCTCGGCGGACAGGTCTATCATTACCGGGACAAGAACGGGCTTGAATGCGATGCCGTAATACATTTGCGTAACGGAAGTTATGGTTTGATTGAAATTAAATTAGGCGGGGATACCCTGATTGAACGCGGAGCCGGCACCTTGCTAAAACTTTCCGGCAAGATAGATACCGGCAAAATGAAAACGCCGTCATTCCTGATGGTACTGACAGGCGTAGGGCAATATGCTTATCGCCGCAATGACGGTGTTTACGTCATACCTGTATGCTGCCTGAAAGATTAGATTTTGTCGTCAGAGCAAAAGAAATTGCGATTAGGGCAATGACGGCGACAGTGGCGGCAGGCATGGCGGCTTCCTGCGAAGAAAAGGACAATGAAGAACCGGTGACAATCAGAAAGACATGGCTGTCCTTTGATGAAGAAAACGGCGAATACGTCGGATATGATTTCGGATCAATAAACGGTAAATTATGCCTCATAGAAACCTTTGTAACGAAAGAAGAGGATGCGGAAAAGTATTCTCAAAAGTTTGACGTTGAAATATCTGTGAACGACATCCTATATGTTGATATGGAAAGCATGCAAGGAATATCCTTGGAAATAACCGAAACCGATGCCACAAGCGGCCGGATTCGTTTGTGTGAATCCGTAACAGGTGAACTCCTAACAATAGAATATAAGAATCTTACCAAGGACTCGGTCACTTTGATCTATCACGAAGACGATGCTACCATAGAGTATGAAGCGCGCACGCCTGAAGGATGGGGGCTGAAGGTGAACAACTATGTGGACCTGACATCGGCTATTTAATAGGCAGATCCCTCCACTCGCTGTCATCCTGAGCGAAGTCGAAGGATTTGTTCTTTCCGGCAGATTTCTCCACTTCGGACTACGTCCTCCGGTCGAAATGACAGACAACGGTGTCCGGAATGGAGGAAAGATGCGAAAAATAATTCTCAGAAAATTCAAGACAGTTTCTGAAAACAGTTCTAAATTTACATCCTGAAAATTCAGGATGTGATGGAACAGGACATATACGGCTACTCGTTATGCGCGGCATTGGCCCTGATGATTTTCTTCGGGGCCTATTTTATTTTCTCCGGGAAGCCGGACAAGCCGGTTTTCGGCAACTATATCCGTTCACGGAGAATCATGGGGGCGGCACTGCTTGTGCTTTCCGCCAACTATGCGGTGCATCTGCTGCTGCGGCCACGCTTCACGGCTCCGGATGCAGCCATACTGATGAACCTATCCACGTATTACATCTCCGCCTGGCTGTTCAGTTCCGCATTGACATCACTACTTGACAGACATTATCTTACACGCAGAAAATTTGTCTTGCATATCATCAGCTGGCTGTGCTTCAGCGCGGCCGCAGGAATTGTCCTGACATTGTTCCCGTCCGGGACATTGAACTTTGCCGGTATAATTGCCCTGACATTATGGTTTCTCATATATGCTTTCAGCCTTGCCAGCAGGCTGATACGGAAATACAGGGAAGCGGTCAGACTGTTCGACGAGACGCAGTCCGATGACATAGGCTCATACATCGACTGGCTGTCTGTCTTCACATGGTGGGCAGTCATCTACGGTGTCGGATGCGGACTTTTCACATTCATACCGGAAAAATACGTCTTCATCTGGATACTTTCGTCCATTCCGTTCTACATCTACCTGTTCTGTTCCTACATGAACTACATGCTTTTCTACGAGAGAGTAGAAACGGCATTGGAGACGGAGATGCCGGAAAGCAGCCGGCAGAATCAGCCTGCGTACTACGCTGAATTAGAGAAACGGCTCGCCGGATGGATTGGACGTAACGGATTCACGCTCCCCGGTCTGACCATCGAAGACCTCGCAGGGGCTCTATGCACCAACCGCACCTATATTGCCGGCTACATCAAGTCCGTATACCATGTCACATTCCGGGAATGGATTGCGGACTTGAGGATAGAATACGCCAAGCGGATGATGTCGGAACATCCGGAAATGACCGTAAGCGCAGTCTCCGAAGCCTCCGGATTCCTCTCACACAGCT
>CALVBH010000096.1 GCA_944325765.1 uncultured Bacteroidales bacterium | reverse complement strand
AACAGACTTTTCTCATGGTACGGTCCACGGAAAATCCGCGCAAATTTACTCAAAATCCGCGAATTAACACAAAATATTATTTGAAATCCGAATCCGCTCCAGCTAAGGAAAAAATGCGGTCTGGCGGTGCCTGTTATTTGATAATCTGGATGATATCTTCCTCGTAGCCTGATTCCGGAGCCGTTTCGAGCGTGGCGAAATTGTGCTCCGTATCGCGCAGCAGACCTCCGAGGCCCTTACCGGATGCCCCTCCGTTCGTCTTCAGGTAATCCCCGCAGATGGCGAAGTCCCAGTCCGTCCTTTCCGCCCACTGTGCATCCTCTTCATCCGAGGCGAAGGTGCTCGTCCCTACGGTCTCTCCCTTTTCGAAAGAGAAATATGTCCATTTGTCGTCGCTGAGTCCGCTGACGGTGATTTCGCCGGAAACAGGAGGCGTTCCTGTGTAGCCCCCGGTTCCTTCCGTACACCCTGCAAGCAGTATGGCTGCCGATATGATAGTGATAATCTTTTTCATTCTTTGATAATTTTGATTTCCGCCTTCCGGCGCAATGCCGGTGTTTTTCCGCCTTCCGGCGCAATCCTATTCCTTCAGATAACGTCCCCCTTCCGCCGCGTATGCGTATTTCATGACAATGGTGCCGCTTTCCCTGTCATATTCCGAAAAGCGGACCTTGGCGTATTTCCCGTCTGCCGTCCTGAACACCAGTGGCGCCGCTACGGGCTGCCCCGTGAGTGTATTCAGCCACTGGACCGGAGTGTAAGAACACTTGTCCGGCTCGACTGTAGGGATATTGAATATGTTCTTGCCCTCTTTCAGGACCGTATTGTCTGTCTGGTCGCAGGTATAGATTTTCGGCGAAGCGGGATTCTCCCTGTAGTCATAGACAGAGAACGACTTTATCGTCCCTTCTCCGAGTTCGGAGCCTATTTTGGTCCTGTTCACTGTCAGGAAAAAGTTCGGCTCTGCCATTTCCTCTACCTTGTCGAGGTGGCTGCTGAAGTCGATGGCCACTTCGATGTCGCTGTCGCCGTACTGTCCCTGCATCGGGTAGTCATTGCCCTGATTGTCGAGTATGGGGGCCGGGTAGTCGTATTTCGGGGCAGTGTCCGAGCCCTTGCCGCTGACACCCAACCTGAGCTGGATGTCATTCCTGGACGTATAGTCCAGCGCAACCCTGAATACTATGTCGGGATGTTCCCTGTATTCCACTTTTATCCCGAGCAGGTCGTTCTGCAGCCACATGTTGTCGTGCTCGTGGAGGAAGAACCAGTACGGCAGATAGTAACGGCCCTCGTCATGGCTGAAAGTCCCCCATGTGTTTACCGCGATGAAAGCTCCGTAGTGTACCTCACCCTCGGAATCGGTGAATTCCACGGTGTCATCGTAGCCGACTATGGTCATGGCATGCGCTCCGTCCATGGAGTATTCCGTCATCATACAGTCATAGCCTGTTTCCGACGGTCCGGAATAGTTCGAATACAGCCCCTGAAGGGCATCCGAATAGCCGGAGAATCCGAGGACACCGCCCTTGCCGCCTTCCACGCCCTTGTTGTACAGGTATTGTTTCACTTCTTCTATGCTTTCCTCATCAGTGACGTATATGTAATTGAACTCCGTCGGCCGGTACTTCATGGCATTCAGGTATTTGTCAAAGCCGGTAGCCCAGTAGAATGACGATTCGGTCGTCTGCCTCGGAAAATCGCTTTCGGTCATTATGCCCGTATCCTTTCCCAGGCTCAGCCCGTCGAAACTGAATCCGCCTTCATTCTTGCCGCCGTTTATGAAATTCCAGGTAAAGAAATAACTGAAACGGTTTTCCGGCTTGGAGGCGTCCCTGTTCAGGAGAGCGTTCATTTCATACGTAAAGATATAGCCGATACCGGACGCCTGGGCGCAGGAATTGCCTATCTGATTGAAAATCGGAGGAAAGTGTTCGCTGACGGAATTGTCCACCGATGTCGGGAGGTCCGACGCGGCTTTGGTCGCAGGTGCCGGATTTTTCCAGGGCACCGCCATTACACCCATGACTTCTTTCTCTCCGGCGGTATTTTGTCCTGACGCCGGCAGGACCGCAGAAAGAATTGCGGCTGCGATTATCGAAACAACGGTAACTTTACTCCTCATTTATTCCAGTCTTTTTATCGTCTTTGCTATTTCCTTTTTCACTCTTTCCGGAAGTCCGGCGTTCCCGGAGACTTCCTTCAATGCCGAGATGATTTCCTCCCGCTCTACAGAGAGAGTGTACCAGCCGAGGGCTTCGCAGGCATCCCTGCGAAGGGCCTCGGATTCGGTATCATCAGCCACTACCGCAGTCAGGGCAGGAATGGCGTCTACCGTATTGCTGTTTCTGAAAAATCTCAGAGCGCTTCTCCTCTTGCCGTCCGGCAGGCTCTTGTCGCTGACCCTGCCGATAAATTCAGCGTATTCGCTACCGTCAATCACCGAAAGGGCATTGCCCGCAGCTATGTCGGAGACTCGGACCATATCCGGATGAGTCTTGAGCGTAATTTCCAGAGCTTCGGAAAGAGTGCTGTCGCACATATCCGCAGCGATGTGGCAGGACGTCCTGACAATCATCTCGTACGGGTCCTCCAGGCCAGCCTTTACGGCTTCGGAAAGCAGAGGTGACTTCATGCTCTCCAATGCCTTCAGGGCATGGAGCCTGACTGTCCAGGCTTTGTCGCTGCCGAGCATCTCCAATGCCTTTTCATCCGCTCCCTCTTCCCCGATTTCAGCGAGCAGGGTTATGCCTGCCGCGCGTAGAACCGGATTTCCGCTTTTCAGATACTTCTTCCACACCTGTGCTTTCCCGCGGTGGAATATCAGGTCGTCATGCAGCCTGGCCGCCGCCCTGGCCTCTTCTTTCGAATGGGAGGCGAACCTGAACGTCGGGTCGCCGATCAGGTGCGATTCTAAATATGGAATCTCCCTCTGCCACATTCCGACACGTTCTCCCATCGAAATCATCCCCAGGAGCTTGTCTTCCCATTTGTCCTGAAGCACGTTTACGGTGTTCCCCTGGGCCACCACGCATTTGCCAGGCCCGAAAACGTGGCATCCGGCCACATAGCCGTCATTGCGGTGGAAGGAGCCGTTGTAGCAGGCGTTGAATATGATGAAACGCGGATTGCTACTTAGCTTCATTATCTCGTCGAGGGTTATGTTTATCTTTCTTCCGGCAGTTTCCACAGCCTTGTTCCAGGCCGTTATGGCCGAGTCGCTTACCGCCTCCCGCGAAATATGGTATACAGAGTCGAGCACTTCTTTCAGGAACGGCTCCTCGTCTGCAGTCCCCCGGTATTTTTCGTATGTCGGGATGATCCAGGCCTTCAGTCTGTCGAGCGCGTCTTCGAGGGAGTGTATTCCGTTGTCCTCGCTGTTTATGTACTGCGTGTCGAAATCCCCGTGTTCGCTGAACATGAAGAAATCGGTATCGCTGCGCTGAAGTTCGTTGAAAAGCCGGTCTTCCATATATTCGGCTTCACGGAAATTCAGGAACCTGTTCTGCGAGGAGCGTCCGAAGCAGTACGGGAAATTCTCCCTGAATACCATCGGCTTCTGTCTCCATACTGTCAGACAGTCGGAGTTGTATCCGTGTCCGGCGAAATACGTCATATTGTCTAAGGTATTCTGCTCCCTGTGTGCCGCCACGACCTTTTTCAGGTAAGCCTTCAGGATTTCGTATTTGTCACCATCCATAACTCCGGGCACTCTCATTCTTGCAGAGTAGATTTCCGGTCTCAGTTCCTGCGCTCCCGTCTCGGACAGCCTGTAGTAGAATACGTCGCTGCGGAGCGAATCCCTCTTTATGAACTCGAATTCCAGGTCGAAGTCATCGTAGAACCTGTCCGAAGCTACCGATGACTCGAACTCGGGAAATCTCTCCTCGTCCATCTTGAATGCCGTAGTAAGATGTTGTCCCTCACGTATCATCGCTATCGGAATGTCTCCGACCAGCACTATGCCTTCAAGGGCCGGCTTCCGCCCGGCAATGTCCATAATTTCCCGTCTCAGCTCCATCGGGTCGGACCAGTCGTCTGCCAAAATATAAGTGCTCAGGCCTTCTTCCTCGAGAACATCCCTGTACTCGCCGATTTCATCGGCGCAATGTCTGTATGTCTCGCTGTCGGCTATGATGGCGAATGCCGTCCTGCCGCCTTTTCCGCACGGAATGAATACCTCATCGGAGCCGTTTTCCGCGAATGACAGGGTCGTGGCGGGCAGGCAATAGTCATCGAGTCTGTTCACTGTCTTGACGATTTCCCTCCTTACATTCTCAGGAATGTCGGCACCGCTGTCTATGTACTCCCGCAGCGTGTCCGCAATCATCTTCCTGTTGTGCGCATAGACGAACCACCCGAGGACTTCGGCCACTTCCTGCCGGAGTTCTTCCGGCTCCTCGCCGTTTGTCACCACCCCTATACATTTTTCCGCCAGATGCGGATAAGGATTGTTCCTCATGGAGGATATGTAGAGCCCTCTCATTTCGGCATTCCTGTCTTCCAGGGCTTTCCCTGCCTCTTCGGTCATTCTGCAGAGGCCGGCCAGCCTGTCTTCCGCTTCTGCGGTAAAGGCGTCCTTGTCGAAGATGAAATCCGCATTCCTGATTTCATCTTTCAGAGTCTGCAGGAATTTCCCGTCAGGGTACATGGAACCGCCTCTTTCTATATTGAAGGCCGTGCGAAGGGCATTGTATTCCTTCAGATACATTTTTGCCAGCGGCTCCGTCAGGTCCTCGGAACCGACTTTGCCGGAGTAATAGGCCGCTTTCCTCCTGATGAATTCGTAAGGGTCATCCATGGCCTTTTTCAGGAGGGTGGCGTAGGCATCTCCATCATAGTGGGCCAGAAGATGCATGCACTGAAGCCTCAGCATATAGTATCCGGAGGTGTCGTATGTCTTCATGAGAAGTTCCGGCAGTCCTTCATACCTCAGACTGTAGAGTTTGTGAAGGGCAAGGCCCCGTATGTCGCACGGATAGTTCTCACCTGTGTATTTCAGCCAGTATTCCGTATCCCTGTTCTTCAAATCCGGTCTGACGGCATCAGCCGGCGGAGTGAAGCGGAACGTAGGGTCTCCGAGGATGTGGGATTCGATGATGTTCACCTGCTGCATCCACTCTCCGATGCTGTATCCTTCGGCCAGCATTCCCATCAGGTCGGACGAAGACTTGTCCTGAAGTACGTTTACGGAATTGCCTATGGCTGCTACGGTGTTGCCTCCGGCCATGACGTACCGTGATGCTATGCAGTCGGCTTCACGGAAATCACCGTTATAGCAGGCATCGAATATGGCCACCCTGACATTCGGTGCCGCGGCCTGGATGTCTTCCAGTACTATGCCGGTTTTCATATCGAGAAGCGAGTCCGCCTTCTCGATTTCAGGGTCGGAAACTCCGCTGAACCAGGTGGAATCTATCCCATAGCGTTCCGACAGGGTTTCTGCAGCCTTCTCAGGGGTCATTCCTCTCCACAGATACGTCCTGTAATAGGACCGTGCATAATATTTCCCCAGTTCGAATCCGCCCGATGTGTAGTTTCCGTACCCCGTTTCGTCCGGGATGGCGGTCAGATATTGCCTTTCAGGCATACCGTGCTCGTGGAACAGGATAAGGTCGAGGTCATCCCTGCGGATTTCATCCAACAGAATGTCTTTCATCACGGGATACATGGCGAAAGCGTAGAATTTGGTCCCGTCTCCGCTTTCGGAACTCAGCGGAAACTGTTCCGAAAGGGTTATCGTCTCATCCTTCCACGCTATGAGACTGTTCGAGAAAGAACCGTCTCCCGTGTAGGAAGTCACCTTGTCCAGCAGATTCTGCTCTTCCTTTATCCTCGCGGTTTTCTTCAGATATGCAGAGAGTTCCTCGTATTTGTCGGTGAATTTTCCCGATGGCTTGATGCGGCCTGAATATATGTCGCATTCTATGTACTGGGGGCTGTCCGGAGCGAGTTCATAGTAGAAGAACGAAGTCTCGACCGAGTCACGGCCGACGAATTCGAATTTCATGTCGAAATCGTCGTAGAATCTGTCGGACGGGATGGATGAATCCCTCATCGGGAATTCCTTCTCGTCCATCTTGAATGCCGAAGCGAGATGCTGTGCCTTGCGAATCATCGGTACGGGTATATCGCCGACGAAAACCGCCCCTTCAAGGTGGCGGTTTTCATAGTAATGTAAAAGGCTGTCTCTGATTTCGTCCGGGTTTTTCCAGTTTTTTTCTACGATGAATGCGTCAAGTCCCTGTTTCCGCACCGCATCCCTGTACAGTTCGAGTTCTGTCCGGCAATGTCTGTAACTTTCATCATCCGTGATTATGGCGAATGATGCCGTCGGGAGGGACGCTGCCGGGTGTCCTGCGGATGTTTTCGCTTCGCTCTCAAATGTGAACAGGAATGTCAGCAGAGAAAGTGTGAGTAAGGTTTTTTTCATCTTTTTCTTAGAAAATAATACCGAATGAAGCCTTGCAGACAGTTCTGTCGGTATCCAGACCTGTCGGTTTGTACCAGTCGCCCGTCAGGTTGAACGCGAAGTTCACTTTCCTGACATTGACGGTGTATGATATTTTTCCTCCGACCTTCAGCCAGTCGGCAGTGTAGTATATTATGTCCTGATTGTACAGGTCTACGGTAGGGTAGTCCGGATAGGTGCCGCCGTACACGTATTCGCCGGAGAGCGAAATGTTGTAGCCGGCCTGCAGCCTTATCAGCAGGGAGGATTTTCTGAACTTGAACTGTTTTGCCCCGAATGCTTCGATGGAAGCATTGGTGTGGCTGTATGATGAGGCCGGAAGGTAATAGCTGTCGTTTTTCATCCTGAAGTCCGCTTCGCCGCCTGCCATCCAGGAATAGCCTCTCTCGTCCGATGCTCCGAACTGGTGGTCATACCCGAGCTTTGCCTGCATCCGGGAGTAGCTGCTCATTTCTGTGGTGCTGAGGGTTTCCCAAAGCTGTTTGCCGGGATCGGAGTTGAAGGACTGGGTGTATTCGGTGCCCTTGGTCTTCCTGTATTCACCTCTCAGGTACAGGTGATTGCTCCGGCTGCGGCCGAAAAGCAGTTCGATACGGCCCGTGATGTTGCTCTGATCAGTTTCGCCGTATGTCCTCGGCTGTTCCGGATTGTCCCTCATCAGGGTGTTTTTCATCACATATCCGAAATCGGCGATGAGTTCTACGTCGCCGGCATATCCGTACTGGATGCCTCCTCCGTAGCGCGAGGTATTGTACATGGAATTCTGCATTCCGTCGTTGTCTCCGATTTTATGGGTGAAGGCTTCCCCGAGCCCCCTGCTTATGTAGACCCTCTGGGTTTCCATATAGTTGTTCAGAGACGGGTCGGCCATTTCGAACTGGTTGTCATACAGTCCGTTGATGCCGATATAGTGCCCTTTGCCGAGGCTTACCGTCACTGACGGGACGATTTCGACATTGTATTTGTATGTCTCGCAGATGGGGTCGATCTGTTTGGCTCCCACCTTGGTGACATAGTGGACCCCGAGGCCGAAAGACAGCCTGTTCCATAGGACGGGGGAGGCGAGTTTTGCGTGAAGATCGTATTCCTGCCGCTGCCAGGGACTCGGGTTCGCGTCTGCCACGAAATACGGCATGTCATCCTCTATTTCGTAGGACATGGCGTTGTACTTCACGCCCTCGTCGAAGATGTTCCTGAAAGAGAAACTGCCCCAGACCAGGAACTTGCCGAGGTAAGTGGAGCCGCTGGTATTCACCGAGATATTGTTCCTTTCGGCTGCCTGCTGCTGGGGACGGAACTTTCCGAATTCTCCGTCGTAGGAGATATCCAGGTCGTTGTATATGCGGAACGGCCTGAAAGAGAGTCCTGCGACATTGTAACTTTCCATCCACAGCGAGTTCCTGAAATTGGTCTCTTTCTGTACCTGGCTGTCAATTCCGTACGGGTTGTCCCCGGCACGGGCGAAGAGTGCGCCCGCACCGAGAAGCAATCCTATAATGGCAATTCTCTTCATATTGATGATTCAATGTCTGTTTTTGTTCATCATCCCGGGCAACGTCAGGATGCTCGTCTCTTTATTCAGCAGTGTACCAGGTGTTCCATGACGGCACGCCGGCTCCGTTTCTTCTTACGACAGGAGTGTCGTTCACCTGGAAGTCGCTTGATGTGTTGTTGGTGTCCTGATATATGACTCTGCCGTCGTCTTCAGTGCTTAGAATTTTGCGCGATATGCTCTGACCGGTATATGAACCAGGGTCGTCCACCCAGATGGTGCCGGCATCGAGCATCGTCGGAAGTCCGAGGAAGTTCAGTCTTTCAGATCCGCTGACAGCCTGGACAGCATCTATTACTTCAGAAATCGGGATTTCCAGAGCTGTAGACAGAGATGTCTCATCATTCGTGGCCACGAGAAAGTCACTGGTACGCAGAGGTGTAGATGGCCTGAATAAAATGTATTGGGAACCACTGGTGGATGTCAGCCACTGCGGGGTATTATAGCCTCTGGGATTCACGGCTGCTACCATATTGATGGCGCGATTGTCTGTAAGGACAATGCCGGTACCGGCTTCTACCTCTCCTTCCAGAGCTTCGAAATCCGCCCCGGAAAGATCTACTGGGCTTGCACCCTGGGACAGGGATTCATCTTGATGGTTGGTGCCCCACTGTGCTATGACTATGGATTCTCCCGGTTTTACAGGGTATTGTGTCCCGTCGCCCGGTATCTGCCAGATGGTGTTGTTTACGAATACGTAGTAGTCCTGATTTGCAATCGGATACTGATAACGGACTGTGAAAGAGTAGTCCGAAAATATGGTTTCCGCTATGCAAAGTCCGTCTGCATATACGGTCTCGTCGCTGTTGTTATAGATTTCGTAGAACTGATCCCTGAAATACCAGTCTCCGTTAGACATAGTGCATCCGGCATAATAGATTTCCTTGAAGACAAGGGCTGATTGTCCGGATGCTGCAACGGTTACTGGTATATTCTGTCCGTCTGAGTTGATGTTTACATTCGTGGCACTGCCTGAAATAATATATATGGTGCCATCGCTGTATTGTCCGTTGACTAAGATATTGTACAGACCTGGAACCAGTTCCTCGGCCGTGGCAATTCCGTTTTCGCTTCCAGTCGCTACTGTCAGTCCGGTGTTGACGTTAGTGAATGTCACAATGTATGTTTCTACACTTATACCATTTTCAAGACCGGATTCATCTATGATGACATTGGCGGAAATGGCGCTGACCGTATTCTCTGACGGGTCGCAGGATGTTATGGACATTGCCGCTGCGGCAGCCATAACCATAAATAAAACTTTTTTCATATCCAATTTGTTTAGTCGGTTTATATTTTCCGTTGTTGTATTTTTACTTTATCGATACCTTCAGTTCGAAACCGAAGAATATAGGGATGTTTTCAGTGATGTCGATGTATGAGCCCGATGCCTTGGTCTTGTAGAGCGGATGGCTGTTGAACAGGTTGTTCACATAGAATGAGGCTGTCAGAGCATCTCCTATCTCCTTGCTGACATTCAGGTTGAAGATGGCGAACGGCTGGTACTGTTCTACCGTGAACCGGGCATCGCTCAGGGCAGGCAGCATATACGAGAAGTCCGGGTCATCGGCCATCGACGGTTCGAAATCATATATTTTCCCGTCTGTGTGCGATATGTACCTGGACGGCATCTCGTCATCGTATGGATATTCCGTCCAGTATTTGTAGAACCAGGTGAACTGTCCTGTCAGGGTGATGGCCAGACCTATCTTCGGGATATTGTGTGTAATCCTCAGAGTGGTGTTCAGCCTTTCCGTATGATTCTGCGGGCAGGCGTCGAAGATGGCCACATTGAACTCCGGAGTGCCGGTCGGCTGTCGGGTGCCGAAAGAGTAGCCGTCCCTCTGGTAGTATCCTTTCATCCAGGCACCGTTTATATAGAACGAGGTGCGTATGGCATCGAACCTGCCGAGGTCTATCTCGTATTCCACTCCGCTGTTCCGGGTCATCATGTTGTTAAGCGGATTGTATGTCTGGAAAAAGGTGGAATAGGTATTGCCCTTTTTCAGTGTAGGTATCGAGCCAGGATTTTCGTGGTCGATGACATAGTTTGTATATGTCATCCAGTGGAAGGACCCTATGTCCTGCCCTATGCCGTAGCCGTTCTTCATGAACTCGTCGTATGCCGTGACGGAGACCCTGAATCTGTTCAGGATATTGAAGTCGAGCCCTATTTCGGCCTTGCGGTTCCTGGCTATCTCCAGGTCCTTGTTAGTGACATCGTATACAGTGGTCTGGGCCACCAGGAGCCGCTCTTCCTCAGGCAGGTTCACATCCATGCCGTTGAAGAGGACTAAGTCGTGATATGCGTAGTTCGGATACAGGTAAATGGATGTCGGCGCCTTGGAGGTGATGCCCCAGCCTCCGCGGAGTGTCATCCACGGGAATATGTCTACGGAGGCGTTGAACCTCGGGGCCAGTGAGGTCAGCCCGTTCACATAGTCGAATCTCAGACCTGCCGTGAGGTTCAGTTCCCTGTTTGCGAATTTCCAGCTGAAATGATCTTCGGCGTAGATTCCGAGCTGGTTTATGAACGGGATGTCGTAGTACGGGCGCTTCCTGTAGCCGGAAGCGGTGTTGTTGATGTTCCTCAGAGGCGGGGTCTCGTCTTCGTAGACGGCTCCCTTGCCGAGGTTTCCGTCGGTCTTGAAGTTCGCTCCCACGAGGAGGCGGTCAGTGATATTGCCCCAGGTGTGGCTCATGTCGAAGTTCAGCTTGGCGAAAGCGTTAACTTCCTTTCCGTAGATATTATAGAAATATTCGTAGCTGTATGGCAGGACACGGCCTCTGATATCCTCATCTCCTTCCGGAAGACGTGTGATGGGGTTTCCGTCTGCGTCCGAGATTTCCAGTCCCGGGATGTTGGTATACACGGCATCGGTCATGGCCGTGGAGTACAGGCTCAGGGCATTCGAGGCAGAAGACATATAGTATGATGTCTTGTCCGTGTAACTGCCGGATACGGTCCAGTTTATGGACTTGAGCCATTCCCTGTTCAGGTAGGCGCTTCCGTTGTGGTTCAGGCGGATGCCGAGTTCCGTCCCTTTTGATTCGGTAGGGAAGGGGTCATCCGGATTCCGGTTGCGGGTGTCTTTGCCGTATGTAAGGGAGAGGGAAGTGTTCGCATTGGTATGGTCGCCGAGCATTATGCTCCAGAGAGCCTTGGCATTGGCCCTCTGATAGAATGCGAAGTTCTGGGTGAGGTTGTTCTGGCTGTATGCGTAGTCGGCGGAAACATTCAGGTCTCCGGCCTTCCTGCCGAGGGAGAAACCCTTGGCTGCCGATACCTGGTAGATGTTGGGATTGGTCTTGAAACGGACTGTCCACGGAGATTTTCCCGCGCGTGACTTGACTATCACGGCTCCGGAAGTGAGGTCTCCGTATTCTACGGAAGGGATGCCGCGGATGACCCCCCCGGCCTCTTCATCATCCGTGGAAAGCGACCTTACGTCAACTCCTGATGTGGATTCTCCCCCCCCCGTCGGGTTTTCGGACGATCCGCTTATGGTCGCGCTGAGGGTCTGGAGATTGGCGTTGTTCGAGAGCGGGGCGCCGTCCATGTATATGGCCGTGCCGAGGGCGCTGTTCGGACCCGTAATGGAGCGCACGGTGATGCTCTGGGCCGAGGACAGGTCAGGGTTCGATATCTCCACTCCCGGCAGCAGGGCCATCACGTCGTTCAGGGAACTGGTCTGGAGATGGTCCATGGCCTGGCGCGAAATGTTCGAAGCCGTGCTGCTTCCTGCCTTGTTCTGCGTGGCGGTCACCACCACGTGTTCGAGCCTGAAGGATACGGGTTTCATGGAGAGAGCCAGTTCTATGGTCTGGCCGGACTTGGCCGTGAAGACGGTGTCGATGCTTTCCATCCCGAAGAATTCCACTGAGAGCGAGATTTCTCCGGCAGGGACTCTGTCGATGTTGAAGAGTCCGTCCTGGTCGCTCATCGAGTACATGTTCGACGGGGACAGAATGATGGTGGCATAGTCTACCGGGCTGCCGTCATCGGCGGAAACGATGCTGCCTTTTACCGTGACGTCTTCGTTCTGGGCCGAGAGCAGCGTGCAGGCAGAAATAAGGGCTGAAACAGTCGTTATAAGTCTTTTTTTCATCATTCGGGGATATAGATTTGTCAAGTCCGTTAAAGACAAAGTTAGAAATAATTCCGTAAAAACATACGGAAAAGTAAAAAACCTGTTTCATAATAAGTCGGTACTCTTTATATTGAAAAAGGACTTGGTGAATGGAATTCCATGAGTTTTCCGGTGCGCGGATGACGCAGCGAAAGTGCGGAGGCGTGGAGGGCAAGACGGCCGAACGGGTTTGTGGACGCTCCGTATTTCCTGTCTCCGGCGATGGGGTGCCCGATGGATGCCAGCTGGACACGTATCTGGTTCTTCCGCCCTGTTTCCAGTTCTATTTCCATTAAGGACAGCCCTTTGCTCCGTTTCAGAACCTGATAGTGCGTGATGGCTTTCTTTCCGCCGTTGTCATACGGGACGGCGCTCATTTTCATCGATTTAGGGTTTTCTGTCAGCCAGGAGACTATTTTGCCGCTGTCCTGTCCGAAATATCCTTCGCATACACCGGTGTACAGCCGTTTGGTCACATATTCGTCCCAGTTTTCCTGCAGAAAAAGTTTCGTCCTTTCGTCTTTCGCGAAAACCAACAGTCCTGAAGTATCCCTGTCGAGTCTGTGTACTATGAAAATGCGTCCTCCGGGTGTCTTCGACCGCATATAGTCGAAGAGTATCGAGTATGCCGTGATTTCTTTCTCCCTGCCGGTCGCAATGCTCGGGAGGCCGGCACGTTTGTCGATGACTGTCAGCCAGTCGTCTTCGTATATGATTTTCAGGTTCCTGTTTTCGAGGGTTGCAGGCGCTGCGGCCGATATTTCCACTTTGTCGCCGGTTTTCAGCTGATAGTCGAATGCCGTGACAGTCTGTCCGTTGACTGAAATTCTCGAATGTCGGAGCAATGCCTTTATGCCGGTTCTGCTCTGCGGGGCGAGTACCGAATAGAGGTATTCCAAAAGCGGGCTGTTTTCTTTTACTGTCATGTCTTGCGGGTTTGGGACGGCAAAATTACGTTTTTCTGGCGAAAATATTGACGGCAGTCATTTTTTCGGGCACAGAAAAGACAGTGCCCTCAATAAATGCTGCCGTCAATTATTATACAGATTTTTCGACTGCGCTCAGAATGACAGTAGTAGCGTCACCCTGAGCGGAGCTGCAGGCAAAGTCGTATTTGCTTTGCAGTTCCTTCGACTCACTTCGTTCAGGATGACATTGGTACGGACGTTATTCGGCCGTGAACCAGAGCTTGGCAGAATAGTCGGCTCCTGCCGCCGTTACCGTCCTGTCTGCCGGGAAGTAGCCGGCTGCCGGATTTGTTGACGAGAACGGACTGCTTTCGCCGTTCACCATATTGTCCCCGGCATCGTTGAGTGATACCGAACCGGAACGGACCAGCCCACCCCAGGACCCGTCGTCAGTCTGGTTCGAGTACAGGTAGTTGCCCGAAAGCAAGGACGTCGAAGCTGTTGAATAGACGTTGGCGAATTGCGGCCTCTTCGCTGGCATTTCTCCGATGAAAGCGATATTGTCTTCTACATTGAATGTCGCGAAGTCATAGCCGCGGCAGATTCCGCTATTGTTGTAAATATTGTAGAATGTGTTGCCGCTTATGTTTATGCTGTTGGCGGAACCTGCAAACTTCTCGTTATCGGCTCCCATATCGATGATGTAGCCTGCGATGAGATTTTCCGAGTAGACTACGGAGTTCGTCAGGGTGAATGATGTCTGATATGAGGTGGCTGAGCTTCCATACACGAACAGGGACGGCTGGTTGATAATGCCGGTAACATCGATGATGCTGTTGTTTATGACGATTTCTCCGAATGAAGCAGTCGCAGCGACCGCGTAGCACAGGTATCTCGATGAAGTCAGGTCTACTGTACAGTCCTCGATGGTGATATTGTTGTCATCGTAGTTTTTGTTGTTGCAGACCAGAGCGGTAGCATTACCTGCTATCAGTTCCAGATTCTTGAAAACGGTGGTTTTGCCCTGGAGCTGGTACTGGTTGGTTATCCTGATGCGAGGCTGGCTGTCCTTGTATCTGCCTATGGCGATGACAGTCTTGCCGGGCTGGGTATTTACGCCCGATAACTCAACAGGTTCCGTCTGATCGCTATCATCAATGAATAGGATGCCATCTGTTACAGCATTTTTGTTGAATTCATCGGCGGTAAGTTCCGATGTGCCGACAGTCCTGGCAGTCATATTGGATGAGTTTATGTTATATATGGTCCCGCCGATTTCGATATCCTGCCCTTTGGTGTACATATCGTAATAGTCGTTGGCATCGAACGGAATTTCATAATTCTCGTCGAACTCGAAGGCCATGCCGTTGAAACCTATGAAGGTGCCGCTGGTGGCCGTAAGTACGAGGTCTTTCCCGTATTCCGATTCCGGGACGGTGATTTCAGCCACTCCGCCGGATGCCGGGAGGGAAGCCGTGTAGCCGAAATCCACATCTGCGCCTCCGTTCAGGCTCAGCGAGCAGGCATTTCCGGTACGCGGACTCGTATAAACCCTTATTTTCGAAATCTGCTTGCCGATGAAAGCCGGCAGGGTAATAGAGGAACCGGAGGTCGTGTTCATCCTGACTGCAGCCGGAAGATATTCGTCGGTAGCATACGAGCAGGACGTGAATGTCCAGTCTCGGGAACTGCCGTCGGAAGCTGTCAGAGTGGAAGTGATACTTCCGATGCCGGTAAAGTCCTGATAGACGGATTCGGTTTCCGTATAGCCTTCTCCGGAAATGTTGAAGCCCATCTCGTTGAGTATCCCTGCCCGGATATCGGTTTCGTTCAGGGTTACGGTACGGGACAGTGTCTTGGTCCGGGCCGTAACGGTCACGGTCATTTGGGTCCCGGCTTCGAATCTGGCCGGATTTACTGAAAACCACACCGGGTAGGTGTCTCCCGTCTTGGCGAGTCCGTCTGCATACACAGCGGTGACGGCATTCCCTCTGGCACTGCCTCCCGTAATGCCACCGGCTTCATAAGTGTCACTCAGGGCGACATAGTATGCCCCAATAAGGGAGCAATTGGCTGTGGCAGGAGTATCGAAACTTACGGTTACCGCGCTGATTTTTTCTGAACCGAGAGCTCCCGCACCGTCCGAAACGGACAGTCTGAGAGGCGTGGTGACTCTTTTGAATTCCGTGACAGTCAGAGCATCTGCCTTACCTGCATCCAACTGCGACTTTCCGATGAGGAGATCATAGTTCGGATCGAAAGTGTTGTCTCCCGGGGTCTGGACAGGGGAGAGTTTGGCGGTAAGGGTTTTCGTATTGGTCGATATCTGTACGGTGGCCAGGGACGGTACGAAGAAATGGTAGTCGTAGCTGTCCACGCCAGTTATCGCAGTGTGGCTGATGGTGAAATTCCCGTTGCCGTTGTTCGTAACAGTGTTTACCGCCTGCAGATACGGGGTGGCTGCCGAAGCGTTTCCCCTGTTGGCGGGGTTCGCGAAATATACTGCGAGAGGCTCTTCTCCGGTAAATACCACACCAGTTCCCGGTTCGTAGTAGGATTTTGATTCAGGAACCCATTCGTTTCCCTCGATGTGGAGGCTTCGGGTCACCGTTTCTCCGGCAATCTGCCCGGAATTGCCTTTGATCTCATCTTTCTGGCATGATATGGCCATGCCGGCGCACAGAATGATGCATGAAAATATCAGTCTCTTTTTCATAATGCTTCGTTTTAGGATCAGTTAATACTCGCCGATGTTGTTCCATTCATCCTTCATGTCGCCGTCAGTCCATGTACTGTAGCAAAAGCCGCGCTCGGTCTTTACTGTCGCGACGTTGATTTCAGGACGGACATATATTTCCGCCCCCCCCGTTTTGTCTTTCAATTCGTGTTTCATAATCAGTTGTTGGTTTTTATTCGGATTCGGTCATTAGGTTCAGTCTGTGCGGTTTTCGTCTCGCAAATCCCAATAAAGTTAGAAAAAAATCCGTTTTACGCAAAAAAATCTTTGACTACGGCTCTGTGCTTCAAGGCTTTTGCCTGACGCCCGGGACCTTTTCCAGGTCGAATTTCAATGAGACGGTCTGCTGCCACCCTGAAAATCCTGCGCTGCCGAAATGGGCTGTCGCACCTATGCGGAGTTTCAGGAATGCGGCTATCCGGGGCTCCCAACACACGTCTATCCTGTCATAAAGTCCTGCCTTTCCGGAGGATTCCCTGCGGAGCCTGTAGAACGGATTCCCGAAGTAGAGCATATTCCCGTATTTGATGCCGGCAGCATCCGTGCCGTCATAATAAGGCATAAGGGATTTCCCGTAGTATAGGCGGTTTTCCAGTCCGATATTCCAGTTCTGCAGACTTACGAGCAGTTCGGCCCCGCCAGGCATAACGTATTTGCCGACTTTTTTCCTGTCATTCTGGAGCGACTGCAGCCAGCCGGCGGTAATCCTGAATGCCTGCAGCCCGGTTTTCCCGGCAAGGTCGGCTCCGATATAAGGATTCAGCAGGAAATTGTCCACGACTCCGTTGACTTCTTCAGTTCCGGCAAAATGGTACATATATCCCGAATAGCCGAGAATCATAAATCTTCCGGCATGGGCTTCCCCGCTGCTGAAAATCATGAACCTTTCGCGCCTGTCTTTCCCGAACTGCCCCATCCAGTCGCAGCCGACTTCGTAATATGCCTTCGGCCTGCGGAATTTCAGCAGAAGCCCTTCGAGAGCCCTGTCGTAAAATGTCAGGGAATCGGAGAAGAAGGCTTCAGACCAGTTGCCTTCAAGGTCGCTTCGAGGAAAAATCCCGGCTTCGAAAGTCATCATGGTCCTGCCGGATTTCCTGTCCCATTTATAGTATGCAAGGACTTCTCCGAACATGTCTTTCGCGGCTTTCCCGCTTCCGAAATCCTTCATCAGGTCAACGCCTGCGATGATATGATGTGCGGATGACGGATTTTCACTGATACGCAGTCCTATGGACGGTGTCAGATGCATCCCGAGAATGGTAATCGACGGAGGCGGGGCGGTTCGGGAAAATTCCCTGTTGTCGAATCTGAATTCGTATTCTACATCGTAGACGAACCTGACTGCCGGTTCTTTGCCGGATGCTGCCGGGTGGAGAAAAAGCATCAATATTGTGGCCGCGGCCGCGGCGATATGGAAAATTTTCATACCTGTCGCAAATTATCTGTTTCTGTGTCTCAGGAAGCCGAGGCAATATCCTACCAGGTCGCGGCGGCTGTTTTCGTCGGTGACGGTTTCTATGGGAAAGCCTATGCAGACTGTTCTGTATTTCCCGAAATCCGAGCATACTCCGGCTGAAATTTTAGTGTCTCCGTATTTCAGGAAGGTGTATCCCCAAGGTGCCGGAAGTGTGGAAACATCAGGACCTGACGGCAGCGCCGGCCTGATTCCGTCGGGCGATTCCACACTGTAAAGACGGCTGTCCGGCCTGTTGTTGAAAACGAAGTCTTTTCTGTCCGTAATCCCGGGCAGCCATTCGACCTGTCCCGACTTGCTTGCCCTGCCGGTTATGTATCCGAAACCGAGCACGTTTTCGGCGAAGCCGGCGGAAGCCGCCCTGAAAGAACTGTCGGTTTCCACAGGGTAGACCCTGTCATATATGTCCGTGGCTATGTGCGATCCCGAAACGAGGACATTGCCTCCCGAAGCGGTGTATGCGGCGATGGCTTCCATAAGACGTCCGGGAAATACGCGGAACCTGTCCGGCATGCCTTTCCCTGCGGATTTCACCGTAACCTGTTTGCCGCAGACCAGGTCTATGCACCATTTCCCCCTGCTTATGGATGTGTCGCTGCAGAAAGCGTCCGCGCTCGATGAACAGAAAGGGTAGCCGGCAGCCATGACGGCCTTTCCATGCACTGCAGGGTAATCGAACGTGTTGCCGGCTATGACTGTGCCGGAAAGGTCGTTGTACGAAGCCCCGAATCCTGGACAGTCGTCATTTACCCACTGCGACGAACGTCTGTAGTCGTACATTTTGCCCGTGCTGGATATATCCCTGATATACGGGACGCCGCTGTCTGCCGAGGAATCGAAGCCGGCGAATTCCGGCGAGTCGAACCATGCCGGGGCCGAGATTCTGGTGAAGTTGTTGACTATAAGGATACAGCTGTCTTCCGGACAGGAGAAATCCCCTTCGCCGCACGATGCGGATGTGCTGCAGTATCCGTCGGGAATGCCTGCGCTGAGGATTTCAGACGGAAAACTTTTACCTCCGGCGTTGACCGCCGTTATTTCGAAGCTGTATAGATGTCCGGGTTCGAAATCCATATCATAGACAAACGCCCGTCCTGCCCGTGTGACCGGACACGGATGCCCGGCACCATCCGCGCAGTTTCCTGACGGGGCGGCCTCCGTATCCAGGACCCCGTCCGCTTTCACGTAGATGCCGTCATCGAAGACGCCGTCATCCACTCTCGTGCGTATGATGAAACCTTCCGGCAGAGCCGTCGGCTCGATGTCATCTATGCTTTCCTTCCATCCGAGCCTGATTTTGTTTTCGCGGAAGACGGCGTAAAAAGAATGGACCGGGAGCGGCTGAACGGCATAACTGCATCCGTACCTGTTGGCCAGATATTTCAGCATGCCCTTGTAGATGGCTCTTGAAACGGTGAATTTGAATGCCGGGTCCAGCCCGTATTTCATATCGGCGAAATTCTGGTGGGAAAGCAGTTCGCAGAGCATTGCCGGAGATGCCGGTGTGCGCGATTCCCTGTAACTCCTGTCCCAGATGGCCCTCCTGTTCCACTGCGGGTCGAATTCCGCCCTTATGTCGCCTACTATCTGGCTCTGGACCAGGTCTGCGAATTCGCGGCTGGTCCTGCGGTCCTCGCCAGACGGAAGTTTCCTCCTGTTTTCCGATTTCAGGGTGTAAATCGCCAGGGTGCCTACCGTGGAATCGTTCGGAGTCGTGCCGGCATCGGAATGCAGGGCAAAAGTCAGGTCGACAGGTATGTTCAGCCCGTCTTCTTTCGGATTTGTCCGCGAACCGCCGCTGATATGGGCGGACCAGTCCCCGCGGCACATAAAGTCGTCCTTATAGTCGTCGAGCCCTCCGTTCTGGCTGTACAGGGTCGAATCCATACCTGCCCACTGAAGCCAGTATCTGGAGGCTTCGGCAAATCTCGGCATACCGGAAATTTCCGGGAGCGACCATTCGTTGTCTTCATCCTTTCGGGCAATATTCCCGTATCCGCCTCCGATTTTTACCGCGTCCGCGCTTACAACGCTCCTTTTACCGCGCCCCGACAGGGGAGAGACGACATTGTCGAGGCTGACAAAGCCTCCGGTTCCCTTTTCGAAAGGGAATGTCCCGAGATAAATCCAGGTCCCGCCTCCCATTTTCTGGTTTACGGAGAATTCGCTTTTCCCTCCGAGATGGTGAACGGTGTAATGTGCCGATTCCGTGCTGTTCGGGAAACTTTTATATGAAACGTACACGGCATATTCCCCCCGCTCGGGAATATCCGGTGTCCAGAAAATTTCGGAAAATCTCCCGGAAAGGTTTCTGTCGTGGATGCATTCGGTCATCCGCGCCGTACCCATGGTGAAAGGATTGTCGGTCCCGGCATAATAGGCCTTGGCATCTGCGAAGCCTGTTCCGGCGTCCTCCCAAATCCCGTTTTCGGCATATTCTCCCGAAAGTCTGAGGCGGGCGGAGCCTGATGCCCGGTCATCGAATCCAGGATCGTTGTCTATGATGATTTCATGAGTCTGTACGTCTCTTTCTCTCGGCAGAATCACGTAAGCTCCTGCATTCTCGAGCATCGGAACGAGAAACGGCAGGACATAGCCCTGGGTGAAAAGGTCTTCCACGGTCTGGAACAGGCAGGGTCTCTGCCACTCCCAGCGCCCTTCGCTCTGCTCGTAGTAAAGTCCATGACTCTGCCACAGGGCAATGTGCCTGCCGTCCAGCCCTTCTGGGAATGCCTGTCCTCCGATTTTCTCCACAATGGTCCGCGGCCTTTTCCCTGATTTCCTTATCCGGTATGCATCCCTGTCCGGTTCCCCGCTGAATCCCGGTTCACCAGCGACCAGGTTCTCCAGAGGTTCTCCCCGGCTGCTGATGCGTCCGAGAGCGTAGTCTGCATATTCTTCCGGGAAACGGCTTTTCAGCTCCCTGCAGAACCATATATAGTCATCGTACCGCCACGGGAAATCGCTCAGCGAGACTGAAAAGTAAAAATCGAGGACTCTGCCCCGTTTCATTACCGATTTCAGACACAGTTCACCTTCTACTCCGGTCCTTTCCGTGAGCAGGCTGTCGAGTTCCCTGCAGGCCGGCCCGAAATCTTCGGCGATTTTGCCTTTCGACAGCCCCGGCAGTGCGAACAGGACTGCAAGGCATAGCGATATGACTGTCCTTCCCATCTTACTTCCGCCTTTTCTCCTCAGTTTCCCTGTATCT
The DNA here is from genome assembly GCA_944325765.1 of uncultured Bacteroidales bacterium. GTDB lineage: Bacteria > Bacteroidota > Bacteroidia > Bacteroidales > UBA932 > Cryptobacteroides. Next base: position 13,103 of record CALVBH010000096.1, on the reverse strand, counting down.
ACGTACCGTGTCGATGAGCAATACGATGCCGATTGCGCATACGAGCCCGCAGCAGTCGGCCGCCACATCGATGATGTCGCAGCTGCGGTATCCTGTCCATCCCTGAATCTTTTCTATCAGGGTCCCGACGGCCGTTCCCGCCAGAAATGCCAGAAGACAGAATCTTGCCAGCTTGAGTTTCGTATCCCGAAGTCCGGGAAAAGCGAAATAGGCGGTGACAGGAAACGGCAGGAACAGAAGAAAATGCACGACCTTGTCCGTGTGCGGCCCGAAAATGCCCGTATTCAAATCAATGCTGCCCCTGAAATCCCAGAAGCAGCAGATAAACAAAAGTATGAGATATACTGTGAAGACTCCCTTAAAGACTTTATTCCGCATATTTTTTCACTATGTCGTTCATGGCATCGAACTGTTCTTCGATGCTTTGCAGCAGTTTGTACTGGGCATGTGTCCTGACGAGGTTGTGCCCCGGATAGGCTGTCTTGTAGTACAGGTCACCGTCGATGTAGTCCATAAGGAAACGCAGGACCTGTTCGTATGTGATGTATCTGGCGGAGAAGGCGAGATTGTCGATTTCCGACTGTGTCAGGTTCCCTTTTCTCTGCGAGAGGTAGCCGCGCGTATAGGCCTCGAACATTTCGATGGACATGCTTACCTTTTCCAGGTCCTTGTCGTCTTCGGCCCCGGTGTTGGTGTACGACCTTATGGCATCTCCGAAATCATTCAGTGACGTGCTGCTCATGCAGGTGTCCAGATCGATGACGCAGAGGACATCACCTTTCCCGTCGAAGAGTATGTTGCTGATTTTAGTGTCGTTGTGAGTGACTCGCGTAGGAATGGTACCGTTTTCCACGAGGCTCCAGAAGGCGAGCATTTCTTCCCTGCGGCTGTCTATCCAGCCGATTTCTTCCTTCAGGTCCCTGACTCTGCCTGCCGCATCGCGGGCAACGGCTTCGTCCCACTGGGTGAATCTCCACCGGATGTTGTGGAAGCCCTTGATGGTCTCGTTGAGCGGTACGGTGAAGTCCGCGAGCTGTGCCTGGAATTTGCCTATGCCTTTGCCTCCCTTGTAGCACAGTTCAGGAGTGTCGGCCTTTTCGTATGTCACCGAGCCTTCGATGAAAACGCACATGGTCCAGTAATTCCCTTTCGCGTCGCGGAAATAAAGGTGTCCTGCCGGGTCGGCGCGCTCCGCATCGGTCATCGTTCCGGGCTTTCTGAAAGTGACCGTAAGGACTTCCCTGAGCGGGTCTCCGCCTTCGGCAATGACTTTTTCCCTTATGTGCTCCGTGACCATTTCGATATTCTTCATCATTCCCGGGACATCGGGGAAAATCTGATGGTTCTTCCTCTGGAGAATATATTTGGACGCTTTCTCTCCCTGTGTCTTTACGATAAAGGTATCGTTTATGAAGCCCGGTCCGAGAGGCTTGATTTCCGTAATATTTCCTGTGGTTTCGAATTTCCGCGCTATCGCGAGCATTTCTTCAGGTGTGTAATTCATAGTATTTCAGTGTTATGTTCAGTCATCGGATGTTAAAATTCCAGTTTTCCGAAAAACTCCGGCCTGTGGAAGTCGGGCTGCGGTACTTCTACCGGATTCCAGCTCAGGAAGTGCGGGTGCGCGGTCTTGTCGGCGCACTTGTAGAAATTCGCCCTGATCGAGTCTGGGAGACGTGTGCCGTCCAGACCGATGAGTTCCAGAGGAATGCAGGCAGCTGTCCTCCAGCTGAAAATGTCTCCGGACTCGTCGTATTCCCTCCTTTCGAGCGATGAAAACCGTCTGATCCTGCCCAGCTGTTCCTCGGTGAACAGGGTGAATTCTTCCCTGGATTTCCGCTTGGATGCAAGGACGGTACCTATGCAGTTCATTTCGAAGTTGTAATAGGTGCCGTCAGCGGGGTCGGCCACGAAAAATTCACAGCAGCTGTCTTCCCATACCGGGCCGTTGTCTTCGAGGGCTTTCGCTCTGAGGTCCATGCCGCAGACCCTGTACATAACAGCGATGTGCGTGTCGCTGACCGCCACGGAAAACGAAGCGTCGGGAGCGTACGGGAATGTCCCTTTCCAGCACACTGTGTCGATCCAGGCTTTGGCGGCACAGGTTTCCATCCTGATACAGAGAGTCTTGAAGTCGGATTTTTCTATATCCGCTATGTGTGGTACTTTCAGCTGTTTCATCGTATCTGTTTTTGTCGTTGTGTGAAACCGTTCCGGTAGTTGTCCCCGGCTATCGGGAACGACATTCATACAAAGTTAGAAAACTGTTTTGATTTTTTCAAGATTTCTTTTTGTGTCATCCTCCGGCTGCGCCTGCGGCACCGCCAGGAATGACAAACAAGATTTCTGAGTATCTTTGCGGATGAAAACCGAATCCGATATGAAACCCTGTCCCATATTGCTTGCAATATTTCTCCTCGCTTCGTGCGTTCGCGCGGCGGAGCCCGGAAAAATGAAGGTCACGGCTGAGGAGGAACGCTCCGGATACAGGTGCCTTTTGGTGGAATATCCTGTCCCGGGCGATGAAACAGTATCCTCCTATCTGCTCGTTCCCGATGGCGCTTCCGCCGGAAGTCCCCGGCCGGGAATAGTCCTTCTCCATGACCACGGGGCGAGATTCGACATAGGAAAGGAAAAACTGGTAAGGCCGTTGCCGCAGGCACCCGGGAATATCAGGAGGTCTTCCCGTCAGTGGGTGCAGGAGAATTTCGACGGAATCTGGCTTGCGGATTCCCTGGCGTCTTCAGGGTATGTCGTGATAGTGCCCGACATGCTGTACTGGGGAGACCGCAGTTCCGCACTTTGCCGCAGGTGGTCCCGGATGAAATTCTGCGGAGCTCCCGGGGACATCGATTCCGTGAAGTCCGCTGTTTACGAGGGACAGCGTGCCGTTTACGATTCTTTGGCTGCAGGAGGCGAAATCTGGGCTGAAAAGACTCTGAAAGAGGATGCCGCCGCGGCGAAACTCCTGAAAAACCTCGATTTTGTGGACGGGGACAGGATTGCGGCTTTCGGATGGTCCATGGGTGCCCATCGGGCCTGGCTTCTTGCAGCATTCAGCCAGGACGTTTCCTGCGGGGTTTCCGTATGCTGGATGACGCTGAAAGAGACACAGAAACAGCCGTACAAGGCTTCCGACTATGCGTTGCTGATACCGGCTCTCAGAGAACGTTATGATTTTCCCGATATTGCCTGCCGGCTGGCGCCGAAACCTTATCTCTTTCTGGCTGGAACCGGGGACAGGCTTTTCCCTGTGTGGAGTGTGGAGGAGGCGTATTCCCGAATGCAGTCGGCCTATGCGGAAAGAGGGGCCGCAGGGCGTCTCCGCACTGAATTCTTCGATGGAGGGCATCATTGCGGGAAGCAGGTCCAGAAAATTGCGGCCGACTTTATTTCGGAACAATTCGGGTTTTCCGGAAACAGTTTCTAACTTTGCAGGGATTGCGAAACAGTTTTGCCGTGAAGACAGGACAGACAGTATGGGACCCGTTGAGGAGGAAAGAAGTGGCGCTCACACCGGAAGAGGATGTGAGACAGTGGGTTATAAGACAGCTGAATGAACTGATGAAAGTCCCTCTGCATATGATGATGAGCGAGGCTGGGCTGGCTGTCGGCAGCAGGAAATTCCGTGCGGACATAGTGGTATTCGGCCGGGACGCGTCTCCGGTGGCAGTAGTAGAATGCAAACGTCCTGATGTGCCTCTTGACCAGGCAGTTCTCGACCAGGCTGTCCGCTACAATATGACTCTGAAAGTAAAATACATATTCATCACCAACGGCGTCAGCACTCATGTCTGCCGCCGTGGCAACGCCGGTGGCAGTCTCCGCTACGAATTCACGGACAATCTGCCCGACTATGCCGCAATGTGCAGTGGATGAATATAATATAAATCCGTCAAACCGACGTCAATGTTATGGGCATAACGAAAGGCTTTTTGGACAACAGGATTTTCAGCATAATTTCTGACGTGGCCGAGTCGCAGGGCACAAGAGCCTTTGTCATCGGAGGCTACGTCAGGGACTGCTTTCTCGGCAGGCCGAGCAAGGATATAGATATCGTGGTCGAGGGCAGCGGGATAGAACTCGCCGAGGCCGTGGGTGCCGCCGTACACAGCAATGTCTCTGTTTTCCGGAATTTCGGAACGGCCATGCTGAAATACAAGGGGACCGAAGTGGAATTCGTGGGCGCGAGGAAAGAATCCTACCGCAGGGATTCCCGCAAGCCGATAGTGGAAAACGGAACTCTGGAGGATGACCAGAAACGCCGCGATTTCACCATCAACGCGATGGCTTTCAGCCTGCAGAAAGAGGATTTCGGAGCTTTGGTGGATCCGTTCGGGGGAATCAGGGACCTGGCGGCAGGTATCATACGCACTCCGCTCGACCCCGATACCACATACAGCGATGACCCGTTGAGGATGATAAGGGCTATCCGCTTCGCCACGAAGCTCAGTGACGGGGATATCAGGTTCAGCATCGTTCCGGAATCTCTCGAATCCATAAGGCGGAACAGGGCCCGTCTGGAAATCCTTTCGAAGGAACGCATTGCCGAAGAACTGAACAAAATGCTGGTCTGTTCGACACCTTCCATGGGATTCAGGCTGATGGACGAGACGGGGCTGCTGGAGTACATATTGCCGCAGCTTGTGAAACTGAAAGGGACGGAAACTGTGGACGGACACGGACACAAGGAGAATTTTTCGCATACGCTGGAGGTGCTCGACAATGTGGCCCATGCGGAAACGGAGCCTAACCTGTGGCTGAGATGGGCTGCGCTGCTGCACGATATCGGCAAACCGGCAACCAAAAGATACGATCCGGAGACCGGCTGGACCTTCCACGGGCATGAGGTGGTCGGGGCGAGAATGGTGCCGAAAATTTTCAGATCGCTGAAGATGCCTCTGAACGAGAAGATGAAGTATGTGGAGAAATTAGTGCTTCTGCATCTGCGTCCGATAGCGTTGGTGACGGAAGAGGTTACCGATTCGGCCGTGCGAAGGCTGCTTTTCGATGCGGGGGACGATATAGATGACCTGATGCTGCTGTGCAATGCCGACGTGACTTCGAAGAACCCGAAGAAAGTCGAGAGGCTCAGACGCAATTTCGAAACGGTCAGGCGGAAACTGGCGGAGGTGGAAGCCAAGGATGCCATACGGAATTTCAAGAATCCGATAACGGGGGAATATATTATGGAACTTTACGGAATCCCGCCGTGCCGTATGATAGGTGAACTGAAGGAGTATGTGAAGGACGCCATCCTCGACGGACGCATAGGGAACAATTTCGAGGAGGCCGATGCCCTGATGCGCCAAAAGGCTCGGGAAATGGGACTGTAACCGTTATGTCGCTTGTTGCCAAATATATAGATTATATTTCCGTCGTGAGGAGATATTCTCCGCGCACCTGCAGCATTTATGCGGAAAGCCTTAGGCAGTTCTGTGAATTCGCGCAGGTTCCGCAGCGGGAGGGGAGTGCCGCCGGCCCTGCCCTGTCTGAAGAAGACGGGAAACTGGCCGAGTCTCTGATTCCCAATATTATAAGGGGTTATGAAGTGGATATGCTGAACCGTAACCTGAAGCCGCGGACGGTGAATCTGCATATTTCCGTGCTGAGCGGTTTCTGCAGTTTCCTGATGAAGGAGGGCGTCCTGACTTCTAATCCGGTGAAACTGGTCAGAAGACCTGTCATGGAGAAGCGTCTGCCCGAATTTTTCAAGGAAGCCGACATCAGCCGTTATTTCGCCTCTACCGGAATCCATGCTTCCGACATTCCGGACTTGAACCCGGAAGATTATAATGCCCGGTTCCGCAGGGCGGTGGTATCGACGCTTTACAATACCGCCATCCGGCGTTCGGAACTGGTCAGGCTGCGCCGCCGCGATATCGATTTCTCCCGCAAAGTTCTGAGGGTCAGGGGTAAGGGAGACAAAATGAGAGAAATTCCGCTTTTACCATCGTTTTGTAAAGAAATTTCCCTATATTTACATTCGGTTGACACGATGGTCGGAGGCGTATGGGCTGCGGATTCCCCTCTTTTCGTCACTGCGAAAGGGCGGCCTGTCTATCCGGAACTTGTCGACAGGATAGTCAGACAGGAACTGGAGAATGCCGGAGGGTTTTCCGGGAAAAAATCGCCGCATGTCCTCAGGCATACTCTGGCGACGGAACTGCTTGATGACGGAGCGGACCTGAATTCCATAAAGGAGTTTTTGGGACATTCCTCACTGGCCGCCACCCAGATATATACGCACAATTCCATCGAGAAACTGAAAAATGTTTATGAATCTGCCCATCCAAGGGCTAAAAACGGAGGTAAAAATGGAGATTAGAGTACAATCCATCAAGTTCAATGCTGATCAGAAACTGCTGGACTTTGTAGAAAAGAAACTATCCAAATTGCCTAAATTCTATGATGAAATCATCGGTGTGGAAGTATCGATGTCACTGCTCCCGGAACACGAGAACAAGAACGTAAAGGTTCTGGTGCAGATCCCGGGCAATGATGTGGTAGTGGAGAGGAATGCGAGAACCTTCGAGGATGCAGTAGTGGACTGTCTGGATGTCCTGAAGGAAAAACTGGTCAGAGTGAAGGAGAAAAGGGGAAACTGACGGATGTCCGGCGGACTGCCGTCGCCTGAAGGCCTGAATCCGCCGGCTGAATCAGATACATATCAAACGACATTGACGCGGGGGTCCGGAAGTTTTCAGGGCTCCCGCCTGTTTTGTATCGGGGTGCAGAGTCTTCATTGAAATATTTTAAAAACATCAGCGAAAATTATATAAATTTGCAGGCTATGGCAAAAGGTTTTGCAGATACACACGCGCAGTGCCGCGAAATAGTGGAAGATGTCCGGAAAGGCATCTTCAAGCCTGTCTACCTGCTGATGGGCGAGGAACCGTATTATCCGGAAACAGTCTGCGAAGCCATTATGAAGTATGCCCTGGACGACAGCGAGAGGGATTTCAACCAGACGGTCTTTTACGGGACTGACACCGATGCCGACAAGGTCGTGACCGCAGCCATGCGTTACCCTGTATTCGCGCAGAGACAGCTCGTGGTCGTAAAGGAAGCACAGTCGATGAAATCCGTAGATTCATTGGCGAAGTATTGCCAGAATCCGCTGTCCACCACCGTGCTGGTACTCTATTTTCACGGGGCTTCGCCCGACAAGCGGAAGGAACTGTATAAAAATGTCAGGAAAACCGGCGTTGTCGTCGATTCGGAACCGGTCAGGGACTATGAAATGAGCCGCTGGATCACTTCGTTCTTTTCGGAAAAAGGCCTGTCCATAGCGCCGGATGCTGCCGCGCTTCTGTCTGAATTCGCCGGAACAGACCTGAACAAGATAGCCATCGAGACGGACAAGATGCTCAAGAACCTGCCCGAAAACCGCAGGGAAATCTCGGCTGAGGATATAGAGAACAACGTCGGCATCAGCCGCCAGTACAGCATATTCGAACTGACGAAGGAACTGTCCTACAGGAATTCTTCCAGGGCCCTGAAAATCGCGGCCTATATAGGCAGTGCCCCGAAATTCGTGCTGCTGCTCGCCACGGCACCGCTTTTCAATCATTTTTACAGGATTCTGAGGTACGAGGCCCTGATGATGAAGAACCCCGGGGCCGGAACGGCCGAAAAAGCGTCGGTATTGGGTGTAAACCCTTATTTTTTAAAAGAATATGATTCGGCGGCGGCGAATTATCCCGCACGTAAATGTATGAATGTGATATCCCTGATAAAGGAATACGATTTCAAGGGAAAGGGCGGCAATGCCGGGGAAGCGACCCAGCAGGAGCTTCTGATGGAACTGGTCGCCAGGATTTTGAACAGTTAACATATTGGAACGAAAGATAATATGGGAGAATTTATGATAGAGTGCCGGGACGTGAGCAAGAGTTTCGGAGAGAAGACGGCCCTCGACCATGTGACCGTGAATATCCCGAAAGGGAAGATTTTCGGCCTTTTGGGGCCGAACGGAGCCGGGAAGACCACACTTATCCGGATAATCAACAGGATCACTATTCCGAATAGCGGGACCATCCTTTTCGACGGCCGTCCCATCACGCAGCAGGATGTGATGAAGATAGGCTATCTGCCTGAGGAACGCGGACTTTACAGAAAAATGAAGGTCGGCGACCAGTCCATGTATTTCGCCCGGCTGAAGGGGATGAGCGTGCGCGAAGCCGCCTCCGAACTGCGTATGTGGTTCGAGAAATTCGGCATCCAGAGCTGGTGGGGAAAGAAGGTGGAGGAGCTGTCCAAGGGTATGGCCCAGAAAATACAGTTCATAACCACTGTTGTCCACAAGCCTTCCCTGCTGATTCTCGACGAGCCTTTCTCCGGTTTCGACCCTGTAAATGCGCAGCTGATACGCGATGAAATCCTGAAACTGAAGGAGAACGGCGCCACTATCGTGCTTTCCACCCATAATATGGAATCCGTCGAGGAACTGTGCGACGACATCGCGCTGATAAACAAATCCCGCGTCGTCATCACCGGAGGAGTCGATGAAATCCGCCATAAATACGGTCAGAACCACATCGAACTCATTTATTCCGCTGACGCGGCAATATCTTCGGCCCAGGGCTTTTACAAAGTCCTTTCGGACAATGAAGACTCGGGCCGCCATACTGCCGTACTGGCCGTGGATGCCGCTGCAGACCGGTCTGCGGCTTTTCGCGCCATAGCCGCCCTGCCGGTAACCGTCCATTCCTACAAGGAACTGATACCGAGGATGAACGACATTTTCATCAAACTCGTCACAGAAGAATAGAAGTCTAACGTTTAACCGCCTTCCGGCGCAGGATTATGAATTTCCGTACAGTAAATGTCATCATATCGAGGGAATACCTGACAAAGGTCAGGAAAAAGTCTTTTCTCCTCACCACTTTTCTCGGACCGATTTTCTTCGCGGCCATGTGCATTCTGCCGAGCGTGATAATGTTCATGGCAGAGGACAAGGGCAAAAAGGTCGGAGTAGTAGACGAGTCCGGCATCGTGATGCCGTATCTCACGGACAGCGAACTGATAGACTATGTGGATTTTTCTTCGAATACGGTGGATTCAGTGAAGAACAGTTATTTCGACCTGGGGCTGGACGCCCTGGTGACGATATCCCGTCTCGATACCGCAGCCAAAACGGTGTCGGTGGCCGCCTATTCCCAGAAACCCCTGAGCGTGGATCTGAAGGAGGCCGTGGGCAGCGGGGTGAACAACGCCATCGAGGAGTACCGTCTGGCTTCATACGATATCAAGGGACTGAAGCAGATACTGGAAGACGTGAAAACCGATATCCCGGTCTCGACTTATACCATGGATGACAGCGGAGAGGAAAAGATAACGTCTTCCGAGGTTTATATGATAGTCTCACTGGTGCTTTCGGTAGTCATATATATGTTCATCGCGATGTTTTCGGCGATGGTGATGCAGAGCGTCATAGAGGAAAAGTCCACCAGAGTGGTCGAGGTGCTGATATCGTCCGTGGACTCTCTGGAACTGATGTTCGGGAAGATAATAGGCGTGGCTGCCGTGGCCCTGACCCAGTTCTTCCTCTGGATTGTCCTGACGGCGGCTTTGGTACTCGGTTTCGGCTCTTTCGTGGGAATGGAGGCAGTGACGGCATCCGCTACCGTACAGACGGATCAGATGACCCGTATGGCGGAAGGTCTGGGCGTGGATTCCCGGACTATGGACGCAGCGGGTATGAATACGGATATGCTTGCCGAAGCGGTTTCGTCCGACAGCGAACTTTCCGCCGTCCTTTCGACGCTCGCCTCTCTGAATTACACTGAAATCCTGCTGGGCTTCATAGTTTATTTCATCCTCGGTTATCTTCTTTATGCTTCGCTGTTCGCGGCCATAGGCTCTGCGGTGGAGAACGAGGCCGATACCCAGCAGCTGCAGATGCCTGTAACTGTCCCGCTTCTTCTGGCATTCTTCATAGCATTCTATGCGTTCAAGGCTCCGGACAGCCAGGTAGTCTTCTGGGGTTCCATGATTCCGTTCACTTCGCCCATCGTGATGCTGGCGAGGATTCCGTTCGGCGTGCCGTTCTGGGAACTGGCTCTTTCGGTAGGGCTTCTGCTGGTAACCTTCGTGGTTATGGCGTATATTTCCGCCAAGATATACAGGATAGGAATCCTGATGTACGGGAAGAAAACGACTTTCAGGGATTTGTACAAATGGCTGAAACAGAAATGAGAAAATTTACAGCAATACTTTTTGCCGCTTTGTCCGTGGTCTGGTCTCTTCAGGCGCGGGACACAACCTTGACCGTGGACTGGTCCCGCGCCGCGATGGACGGGTCGCGGACAGGCTGCACTTCTCCGTCTGCCGACAACGTTCCGGAGACGGTCGGAAAAGTCAGGGGCAGAACCTATTTCGCTCCGAACGGGAGGATATTCAGGGGCGGAACTGTCCCTGCCGTCGCTTCAGTGGTGCTGGCGGCCCAGCCGGCCATGGCTCCGGTGAAGAAGGTCGTGGGCTATGCACCGGAGCAGATGATACTTGCCGAGCCGGAATCCGCCCTGTCGAATCTTTTTATAGATACCATAATGAAGGCGGTTGAGGAGAAATCCGGAAGGAAAGTAGATGCCGGTATCGGGAATTTCGGCGGAATCCGCATCAATATGCCGCAGGGCGATATTCTTTTGGATGATATGCTTTCCATGTTTCCGTTCAGGAACAGCATCGTGTATGTGGCATTGAGAGGAAAGGACCTCAGAGCCATACTCGAACAGATGGCCGCCACGAGGATACAGATTCTCGGCGGAGTGCGGATGGAAGTGTGTGACGGCCGGATAGTCTCAGCCACCATAGACGGAAGCCCCATAGATGACGACAGGGTCTACGGCGTGGCCACCATTTCATTCCTGCTGAACGGAGGGGACAACCTCTATGTAGCGAAAAATGCCGTGGAAATCATCGAGTACGATGACATAGATATTATAGACGTGATGCTCGGCTATGTGGAGGCGGAGACGGCCGCCGGAAGACCGGTTGTCTATTCGACTGACGGCAGGGTCAGATATGTCCGTAAATGAACTCAGTGAACCGGTAGAAGATGAAAAAGATATCGATTATAATATTCCTCTCGTACTGCTGTGTCCTGGCCGGCGCCCAGGAGTTGGTGATACTGCATACAAACGATACCCACAGCCATATCGACCCGGTAAGGTCCGGTGAAGAAGCCGGTCTGGGCGGGGTCATAGAACGGGCCGCATACGTGGACAGCGTGCGCAATGCCGTGGGAAAGGACAGGGTCCTGCTCGTGGATGCAGGGGATTTCAGCCAGGGTACTTCCTATTTTACTCTGATGAAAGGCGATGTGGAAGTGGACGTGATGAATGCGATGGGTTATGACGTTGCCTGTCTGGGAAACCATGAATTCGACAACGGGCTGGATGAACTGGCCCGCCGTGCCCGCCGTCTGAAATGTCCTGTCGTCTGTGCGAACTATGATTTCGGATACCCTGCTTTGGAAAAATACGTGAAACCTTACTGCATTCTCCGCCGCGCAGGACTGAAAATCGGGTTTTTCGGGCTTCTGACGGATGTTACCGTGGTAGTGGACAAGAGCATAGCCGACAAAATCACTTATCTCGACCCAGTGGAAACCGCGAACAGGTATGCGGAATTCCTGAAAGAGAAGAAGCGTTGCGACATAGTAATCTGTCTGTCGCATTTGGGATACGAGGGCGATTTTTTTACTGATCAGGATCTCCTGAAGGGAGTGGAAAACGTGGACATGGTCATCGGCGGGCATTCCCACACTTATCTGGAAGAGGCTGCATACGTCCGGGATGCTTCAGGCCGGGAAGTCCCTGTCGTCACCGACGGCTGCTGGGGTCTCTATGTCGGCAAGATCGAGATCCGCCTGAACTGACGTTACGGCAGGGGACTTGCCACACTGGCTTTACAATATATTCAGGCTCTGCTCCTTGATTTTTTCCAGTTCGTCCTTCATCCTGACGACGATTTTCTGGATTTCGCTGTGGTTTGCCTTCGACCCCGTAGTGTTGATTTCCCTCCCCATTTCCTGGGCGATGAACCCTAATTTCTTCCCGGGGAATGCTTCACCGTCTATGGTTTCCATAAAGTATCTGCAGTGCTGGCGGAGCCTGACCTTTTCTTCGTTTATGTCGAGCTTTTCGATATAGTATATCATTTCCTGCTCCAGCCGGTCGTGGTCGGTCTGGGCCTGGATTTCGGCAAGGCGGGAAACTATCCTTTCTTTCACAGCGGCGACCCTTTCCTTTTCGTACTGTTCTATCTGCGGGATGAAATCCAGGATATTCCGCACCTTGGCAGTGATGTCGGCATACAGGCTCCGGCCCTCGGTTTCGCGGTATTCGCATATCCTGTCCAGGGCTTCATCGAAGCACTGCCGGACCTGCTCCCAGTTTCCGTCATTGATGATGTCCTGTTTCTTCGAAGTGTCCACGATGTCGGGCAATCTGAGTACCGCGTTGAGGGTATTGCCGGCATCGGCATTGCCCCTGCCGGGAAATTCGGCTTCGATGCGGCTGTTGATGTCCATGATTTGTCTGAAGTAGGCGAGAGCCAGGTCGGAGTTGAGCTCTTTTGCCGGCTCGGCGGCATTGGCCTCGAACGTGAGGAAAACATCGATGTTGCCTCGGTAGAGGCGCTGGACAATCATCTGGCGGACAACGAGTTCCTTATCTTTCGGCAGGAGGGTGGACTTGATGCCGATATCAGCGCTTTTTCCGTTCAGGGACTTGATTTCGACTGTCAGTTTTCCTGTTTCGAGTATAGTTTCGGCCTTGCCGTAGCCTGTCATGGACTGTATCATACCTTTTTTTCTTTTATCGGCGCAAAAATAGCAAATTTATCGTTATCTTCCTGTCTTTGACACTTTGATTTTGTCAAACATAGGATAATATAAGTCCCTAGACCGCTGAGATTGCGATTTAGGGACTTTCGATTTTTTCTGACTTTGTAGTAGACAAGACTTTTCTGGAGCCTGCGGGCAAGGGACTTCGGCCCGGTACGCACCTGCCGGTGCTATCCCTCCCACGCCTCCGGCGCGGGTCCCTCCCGTTCACGAAGCCACGGGCGGCTACGCCGTCCGAAGTCTCTTGCCC
>CALVBH010000095.1 GCA_944325765.1 uncultured Bacteroidales bacterium | reverse complement strand
CCTGGTGTCTTAAAGTGGGGTATCTGCTGTATCAGGACCCGACTTATCTGTACATAGCACGCAAATACGAGGATCTCAGGTACAATTCCCTGAATATAACCAGGTGGAAAGGCATTGTCTGCGATCTGTGGCCGGAAGGGATAAACTTCGACGGTATCTCCGCTTCACCCGATCCGGACTTCGGGACGGTACACGTGACCGAAAGGATAACTTCCAGTGTCAGTTATGAAGGAATCAACCTCGGAAGATACGACTCGAACTGGAAAACCGTCCAGGACAAGATAGTGCTCTCTACCGGGACTCATCCGAATGCTCCGTCCATGCTCATCGACCTGAGCTATACGCAGCCCAAGGCCGCCTGGGATCACAGGATAAGCATCGGCTCGTACATGTTCATGTCTTCGCATGTAGCCACGGTCCTCGGACGTCCGGGAGAACCGTTCAGGATAAACCGGCCGTATGTGGCTCCTTCGGATATGGAGGATTTCCCTGTGTTCAAGGTGGCACAGGGTGACGTGGACCCTACGGCGCAGTATGAGGAGATGCTCGGATATTCGTCCAAGTTCGACTATGTGATAGATGAATATACTGCCGGCAGGATATCTTCCGAGGCCGCATACTGCAACATCTCTTATTCCAAGTTCGAGTACGAAGGCGTATCAGCCCGGAGGCAGGTCGTGCTGCTCCATAACGGGGTATCCGTCATTTTCGATGAAATCGCGAACAACGGACAGCGTTCCCTGAATTCGGCGGCGATTTATGCGGTGTGGCCGTCCGTCATCGCTTCAGGAGAAAAATGGGTAGTCCAGGAGGGCCACGTCCCGACTACGGTATCCATGCCGGCATACGGGGAGATACCTGTCCTTTTCGCATTCCCTCAGACCGATACTCCGACGACCATGAGAGTCGAGACGGACGAACTCCGGTCAAGTTTCGAGAAGGGCCGTACCAAAACCCTGATTCTGCAGTCTGACGGTACTTTGGAAAACGGAGGAAAGGTCGAGATGCTCACTGTCATAGCTCCTTTGAAAAGTTCCAGGAATGCTGGTGCCTTTGCCGAGCACATAGAGTGCGAAAAGGTCGCCGAGGGCTGGCTTCTCTACCTGCCGTCTCCTGATGACAAGGCGATAAAGGTCCTTATGACCCGAGAAGGAAAACCTGTGGTAAACGATAATTGAAAACTCTTCGAATTATGAACTGGAAATATCTGATTTTATCCCTGCCGGTAATTCTGCCGGTATGGTCCTGTTCTCCGGGAGAAGGAACTGCGGATACTGAATCCGGCGGAGATTCGCCGAAGACAGAGGTGAAGGAATTCACATTCAGGCTGGACGGAGTCTCACCGTCTTCTGACGGGCGTATCGGAGCAGTATTGGTATACTCTGACGGAGAGACTGTATCCGATGAAGCCTTGCCGGCTGAAAAGACCGTGGATGGAAGTTTCGCCGTTTCGGTCGAGTCGGATACAGAGAAGACTGTCGGTGATATAGTGTGCCTTTGGCCGTACAGGCTGGCATTGGACTGTTCCGACGGTATTTTCAGGCACAGGGTGGCCGGCATGCAGTATCCTATGCCCGCTTCTTATGATGTGGAAGCTATGATTTATGCCGGAACGGGCCATTTCGGTACCGCTTCCGCTGCCGGGGTTTCTTTGACGGAACTTCTGGAGCCCGAGACATTCACGATATACGGAGCAGATGCTTCCGAAAAGGTTTACTGGGTGACTGTGGTATCGGATGATGCCATTGCCGGCGACATCGGTCTCAAAATCGACGGCGATGCCGTTGCGGCCGGAGGTTTCTGTGAAGAAGGTTCCGGCTGCAGCCTGACGGCAGCTTTCGTATCAGGCACTGACTCACGGGAATTCTCGTTGTTGTCGGCAGGAGGAATCGACGGCATTGCCGGTTACACCGTGGTGACCGGCTACAGGATATATGAAGGTGCGGCAAGCGGGACGGAAATAGACATTGCATCGGCAGAAAACGTATGTGAGGCGCTGACATACGATTTTACATCGTCTTCGGACGGTCTGGAATCTTTCGTTCCGGAGGAGAGCGGCAGCGAAATCGTGGAGGGAAGGGGAATCCGCGTCCGAGGCGACCTCGTGAATCCCGGAACAGTGTATGTCCCGACTATCGAAGGGCGTCAGATAACCCGGATTATCTGCCTGCCGGACAGGGATACGGACTGCGAACCCCACCTTATGTGGGTGGAAGCCTATAACGGGGAGACATGGGACAAGGTCATCGGTACTGACAAATTGGTCTCGTCGGCAACTCTTGCCAAATCCGGAGGAGTGCTGGATTTCGTATTCCCGAAAGAGAGCGTTTCCGCGAAAGGCGTGTACAGGATAGCGAAGGCGACCTGCGTGGATGATGTCTGGATTACTGACATAGCCGTCGCACACGAGGAGGAGACCTGCTCCCACGATCCGAGGAGTATCCTCGCCGACGGTTACAGTTCCGGATGGACGAGATGCGGAACTTCATCGAACGAGGAAAAAGGCTATGATGCCGAGGCCTGCCATGCTGTCGATATGGAGGTTTCCCACGTGGATGACGGCTCCGGCTCGCTGAGAATAGGAGGCGTACAGTGCGAGGACAAGACCCTCAAGCCATGGCAGGGCTGGAGGTACAAGGATATGCCTGTAAATCCAGGCGAGACATACGAGATATATTTCTGCATAAAGACCGAAAATGTTCCGTCAGGGGCCAATATCTTCCTGTCTCTCGGTTTCAAGGACAACAAGAACCAGTGGCTTACCGGCTGGGTGGACTGGAAGGACGGCTTCGAGACGGCCAACAGTCTCAATGTAAATTCGTCCCAGTGGGTGGATACGGTAAAGGGAACCCATGACTGGATGAAACTCAAGGGACAGATTACCGTTCCGGAAGGTGCCGTCAAGATGAGTTATTTCCAGATTCAGGTCCAGAATTTCTTCAACAACCCTGAGGCATACGTCTGGGTGGACGATTTTAATGTTGTGAAGATAAATTAATTTTAAAATCAATGTATTATGAAAAAAATCGCTTTGTTTCTTTCAGTATTGTTCGGATGTGCGGCGGCAGCGCCGGCACAGGAGAATATCCTTAAAAACGGAATCGTGGACGGCGTGACAGAATGGCTCATGGCCGGAGTGAACACTTCCGAGGAAAACAATTACGTAAAGGAAAAAATCTATACATACGATGCCGAAGTCTCCCATTCGGAAGACTGGTCCGGCTCTCTGAAAATCGGCGGAATCGACTGCAAGAACGGTTTCAAGCCGTGGCAGGCGTGGAGACATCGCGATATCATAGTAGAGCCGGGAGCCACATACAGGATTTCGGTCTGGGTCAAGACGGAAAACGTACCGGCCAATGCCAACGTCTATCTCGGCTTCGGATTCAAGGACAGTGCCAACCAATGGCTGACCGGCTGGGTACCGGGACATCCGGAGAAGAACAGCATTGACCACAGGACTTCATCCTGGGTGGATACGGTGAAAGGAACTCACGACTGGATGGAGCTTTCCGGCACCGTCACTGCTCCGGCAGATGCAGCGAAGATTTCATATCTGCAGGGCAGGATAGACAATATCATATCCGCTCCGGATGCAGCAGTCTGGTTCGATGATTTCAGTATCGTAAAAGAATAGTATTATGAATATTCCGCTCCGTTTCGGTTCTGTCATAGCAGCTGTCATAAGCATTCCTCTTGTCTCTGCGGGACATAATGTCCTGAGAAAAGGCGAGCCGCTGGAATTCTCAAAGACTGACCATATCTGTCTTCCGACATACAGCTGGACACGTACTCTGGTATCATATCCTGTCGCCTTTTCTCCAGCTATCGTCTCTGACAACGATATCTGTCTCATAGACGAAACCAGCGGAAAGGCTGTGCCGTTTCAGATCTCGGACAAGGTTTCCGAAAACGGGAAGGTCGTGTCCGGAAATTTGAATTTCTTCACGGAGCTTCCTTCCGGAGGCAGATTTTCATACAGGCTGCAATATTCTGAAAACGGTGCGACCGAAATGGAAAACGGGGTGCAGACCTCGGTTTCCGATACAGTACTGTCCTTGTCCAACGGCGTATTTTCAATGCATTTCCCGAAGCCGTACAAAGATTGCCGGGTGCTTTTCGAAATGCAGGATCTTTCCTCGTCTGCCAGGGCAATAGCTTATTTGAAGACAGGAGGACTGGAAATATCTTCCGTGGAGACATCGGTAATAGAAAAAGGGGAGCTTTTCGTACTGTGCAGGACGGACTGCCTGTTCGGGAACGGCGCGGAGTATTCTGTAGTGACCAAAACGGTAAGCGGTTATCCTTTCGTCATCCTGGATGAGACGATGAGGGGGCTCGGGAAAGAGGACGGCGTATCCCTGGAAATCAGATGGGACGGTTTCGATGCAAAATACCGTTATCCGACCCAGTGGGACAGGGTCTTCGACCGGAAGTTTCCGTGGTACAGGATCGATGAGCCGGTGTATACCAACTATTGCAAGGAGGATCCGGCCTGGACAGGGATGGGAACCATAGAGGACCCGTCCAGGCAGATGATATTCAGACTTACGCCTTTCGGCGGCAATTCCGTAAGGGAGCAGGTGCCTCTCATATCTTTCTGGGGTAACGGTCCGCGTGAACTCGGAGTATTCGTGTATGATCACGCACGCTGGAATGACGGACAGTACGGAATATGGCAGCCGACACCGGATCTATGCGTATATTTCAGATATACGGACGGAAAGCTGTATTTTACCTATCCTTTGGCCGAGGGGACACGTTCTACGGCAGTTGCCATTTACGACAAGGGTGCCGGAGAAATGGAGTGCGCTGAATTTTCCAGGGCTATGACTTCTCTTGGAGGTGCGATGAAAGCGGAAAATACGGCTTACCGTTATATGAATCTGCTGCATAGCCGCTACTCGCTGTTGAATCTCGACAAGATCAAGGACTGGGTGCTGGAATACCCGATGAACGCCCGCAGAGCCGACATCCCGTATAAGGCCGAGGTCGGAAGAAGTTCGATCGAGGGATTTATGAAGGAAATGCGTTCGTCCGCTATGGGGTATTATATGGCCGGGCTTAATTCATATCCGGGGGTACACTCCATAGAACACCGCCAGGTATACGGAAGATATGTACAGGAATATCTGACTTACCTTTACGAGCTGGATGAAGCGGACAGGAAGCAGGCCGAAGCCCTTTTCCTGCTGGCCGGTTATGTGAATATGACCGAGGCTATGAATGTCTTGAGGACTTCCATAGCAGGCACTCCGAATATGGCCGCCGACGGATGGTCGATGACCGGAGTGGATGCAGCCCTTTTCCCGGAGCATCCGATGGCACCGGTGTGGGAGGCATATTTCAGGAAAAGCCTGGAACTTTACGGTCTGTTCTACACACGCCCGGATGTGCAGACATACGAGTCTGAGGGCGGACGCTGGACGGAAAGTCTCGGAATATATAACTGGGCATATCTGAAGCCTGTTACGGCCGCCAATCTCGCCCTGGTGTCGGAATACGGGCGTAACAGTATGGCTGGAAAGCATATGGCTATGCGCGGACGATGGATGGTGGATATGCTGACAGCCCCTGTTTCCGTCACTACGGCTGCCTGGCCCGACAGGCATCTGCAGAGGGTGTATCCTCCGCACGGGGCGCATTCCGGAGGCAGGTTCGTACCGCAGTTCTCATATGTTTACCAGTTGGGTTCTTTCCTCGAAAACTATGATCCTATGACTGCAGAATATCTCCACTGGGCGAACAGGATGGGGGTTGCGCCCGAGGGAAAACCTTATGACAGCAACTGGGACTATGTCTTTTCATCGCTTTACGATGACAGGAACAACGGGACGAACCCGCATCTGAAAAGCACCAAATATACAGGCCACGGAATAGTCCTGAGAGCCGGTGTCGGTACTCCGGAAGAGCTTTCCATCCATCTCGACCAGGTGGACAAGGGACCTAACTACCGATGGGGAAACCAGGGCGAAGGCAATTCCGGCGGCATCTACTATTATGCTTCGGGAAAAATCTGGTCCGGTTATGAAAATGAATCAGCCGGTGACCATATCCAGAACAACCTGGACAATGTCTGCAATTTCGGTGTTATGAAAAACGGCGATTTCAGGACGGTCGGCTACAACGAGCTTAAATGCCCTCTGTATGATCTGGACATAGCCCAGTTCGCCCAGGTACTCTCTGACGAAACGTCTCCGTATTCATCCTGGCCGGAATACATAGGCAGAAGCATAATGCTCGTAGGCACGGACTATTTCCTTATTTTCGATGAAACCGGCACCAACTGGAGGGCAAGCAACAGGTTTTCCTGGTTTGTCCATAACGAAGATGCCTTGCCGACCATCATCTTTTTCGGTAACAATGCCAGAAAAGACCACTGGTCTACGGCAGCTACTGTGAATTCATATGGCTTCTATCGTGATGCCATAGGTTCGCAGCTGACTCTGGTCTCTCACAGAAACGACATATCGGTCGCTGACGGAGATCTGGTCAGGTCTCCTCTTATGCCCGAGGAACCGGTTTTCGAATACAGGCCGGACAGAAATGCCGGGCATTGTGAAGGAGTCTACCATATAGAGACAGCCAAGGGCAGGGATGTGGTTTTCCGTTCCGGAAAGAAGATCGAATGTGCCGGAGCCAATTTTTCATTTTCGGGAAAGGCCGGAGTGGCGAGGCGTATGAGCGACGGACCTATTCATCTGGCGATTTTTGATGGTGAGGAAATCAGTTACGGCAGGGTTTCTATGAAGCTCTCAGCAGATGCCGGCTGCGCAGTGGCGATGAATTTCAAAAGTCCTGTATATGCCATAGGCAAATACTCCAGCTATGGCCGCGCTATGCTCGAAATCAAAGGTGTACACAAAGGGAAATATTATGTTGACGGCAAGGAAGCCGTAATGGTCGGAGAGAAACTGATATTGCCGGAAGGCAGGCATACAATAGAATATACGGAAGGCATTCCTGTGCCTATGCCGTCTGAAATAAGGTTGACCGAGCATCGGAAAAAGGGGGCGGCTCTTTATCTGAAAAAACCGGTTCCGGACCAGGAGGTGGTCCTTGAGATTTCTCAGGACGGAGGCATTACCTGGGAGACGGTCGGAAAGACTGCTGACAGTACATTTGTGCTGACAGGCCTGAAAAAGGGAAAATATCACATCAGGGCAGTTTCCGTAAACGGGGATGTCAGGGCTTCCGAGGCTGTTGAATATCCTGTTTACGTGAATGACAGGATTCCGCATTATCCGGAGGGACTTCGTATGAAACTTTCTGACGGGTGTGCAGTTCTCGAATGGGGAAAAGTGCTCGGAACGGTAAAATATAGGGTATATAAGAAACATACCGGCTCATCAAAGGCCGAAATGATCTATGAAGGTCCGCTGAACAGCTGGAAGGACTATGATCCTGATATCAGGAAGTCTGCCGCATATCCGGATGACAGGCGCCTGACCGGAGACACTGCCGATTACCCGGAATATTATGTGACTGCAGTCAACGGCAGAGGAGAGAGTGCTCCGTCCCCTTCTGTAATGGCAGACCCTCATTCGTGGGATAACTGGTATCCTGATACCGAACTGAAATTCAAGCGCAGGTCTGCGTTCTGGATGCCGCCTTACGTGTACCCGGATATGAGCCCTGCAGAATATTATCCTGATTAGAATAAATATCTGGTGTTTTGACTTTTAACAATAAAATAAATCCATAGTTTGAATGCGTGCTGAATTGCTTATTTCCACAGTCTGTCTGATTATGTCCGTTTCCTGTACCGAAAATGGTGCAGGAGGGCTGCTTGAGTCATTTCCGGACAACGCTTCGCCCGAGAAGATAGGCGGAATCCTGACAGAAAAATTCATAGCTGATCCGTTTTCCCAGTACGGAAGCCCGCTAAGGGTGAATGAACCGAGGACACAGGTGACTTATCCCGATGTCATTGCCTGGATAGGCGGATTCCGCTTCGCTGAAAAAACCGGTGATGCCGCTCTGGCGGAAGGTCTGAAAGATAAATTTGACCCTCTCCTTGATTCGCTTTCCTATCTGCTCCCGAAGCCGAATCACGTGGATAACAATGTTTTCGGAGCTGTTCCTCTGGAACTTTTCCTGATAACAGGGGAGAAACGGTACAGGGATCTGGGTATGATGTATGCCGACAGTCAGTGGACACTGCCGGAGGGTTGGTCTTTAGACTCCGCACACGTGCAGAAAAGCCCCATATACGGGGATTTTCAGGATGCCGGACTGTTCCTTGCCCCTCAGAAGGAGTGGGCCGACAAGGGTTATTCCTGGCAGACACGCTTCTGGATTGATGATATGTTTATGATTACCGCTGTCCAGTCCCTGGCTTACCGCGTGACCGGAGACAGGAAATATATCGACAGGGCGGCAATGGAGATGGTCCTGTATCTGGAAAAAATGCAGAAACCTTCGGGGCTCTTCGACCACGGTCCCGGTGCGCCTTTCGCCTGGAGCCGCGGAAACGGTTGGATGGCGATGGGTATGGCCGAAGTGCTGCGGATGTTGCCGGAGGATTCCCCGTATCGTGACAAGATTATGTCCGGTTACCTGAAAATGATGTCCACCCTGCTCGGATACCAGAATTCCACAGGTATGTGGCGGCAGGTAGTGGATGACGAGACGATGTGGGACGAGACTTCCGGAACGGCGATGTTTACCTATGCTATGATTGTCGGAGTGCAGCAGGGCTGGCTTGAAGACATTTCATATGCGGAGGCAGCCAGAAAAGGATGGCTTGCCCTGTGCAAGACCGTTGATGCGGATGGCCTTGTTTCAGGCGTATGCGAGGGAACTATGCTCGGGAGCGACAGCGACCACTACCGCAACAGAAAGAAACTGACGGCTGACGTGCACGGCCTTGCCCCGATTCTCTGGTGCGCCGCAGCACTGGCAGAATAGAACAAGGCGGTGTCAGAATCAATTCTTACATAATTTGAGGGTGACACAAAGAGATTTTGCGTCACCCTCAAACGTCTTTTGGAAATCCTGCCAGTCTATTCCCACTCTATGGTTGCGGGCGGTTTGGAACTGATGTCATAGACTACGCGGTTCACCCCGCGGACCTTGTTGATGATATCGTTGCTGACTTTCGCCAGAAAATCGTATGGCAGATGCACCCAGTCTGCTGTCATACCGTCCGTCGAGATCACTGCCCTCAGGGCGATGGTGTACTCGTATGTCCTTTCGTCACCCATCACTCCCACACTCTTGACCGGCAGCAGCATTGCTCCGGCCTGCCAGATGGAATCATACAGATTCGTGGCTGTCACCGACGGATCCGATGCAGAAGGGACACCGTCTATCCGGTAGTTCCTCAGCCCTCTGATGAAAATATCATCGGCTTCACGCAGGATGGCCAGCTTTTCTTCTGTTACTTCCCCTAAAATCCTGATGCCGAGGGATGGCCCCGGGAACGGATGTCTTCCGATCAGCTCGTCCTTGATCCCGAGTGCCCTGCCGACTCTTCTGACTTCGTCCTTGAACAGGGAGCGCAGCGGCTCCACTATTTTAAGATTCATCTTCTCCGGCAGTCCTCCGACATTGTGATGCGACTTGATGGTAGAAGACGGCCCGTTTACCGAGGCTGATTCGATGACATCCGGATAAATGGTGCCCTGGGCGAGCCAGCGTGCGTTTTCAATCTGCCTGGCGTATCTGTCGAAGGTCTCGATGAAAAGCCGTCCGATGATTTTCCTTTTCCGTTCCGGCTCCGTAACGCCTTTCAGCTCTGCGATAAATGCCTCGGAAGCGTCTGCCCCGATGACATTAAGGCCCATATCCTGGTACGAGGCCAGCACATCCTCGAATTCGTTTTTCCTAAGAAGACCGTTGTTCACGAATATGCAGGTAAGGTTATGGCCGATGGCCCTGTTCAGAAGAACCGCAGCTACCGTAGAGTCCACACCTCCGCTCAGCCCCAAAATCACCTTGTCATTCCCGAGCCTGTCTCTCAGCGATGCAATGGTGGTGTCTATGAACGATGCCGGTGTCCAGTCGCCTTTGCATCCGCAGATGCCGAGGGCGAAATTCGCCAGTATCCTGCTGCCTTCGGCCGTATGGTATACTTCCGGATGGAACTGTACCGCATATGTATCTTCGCCCTTGATGTGGTAGGCTGCATTTTTGACGTCAGCCGTGGATGCTATCACTTCTCCGCCTTCCGGCAATGCAGCTATGGTGTCTCCGTGTGACATCCACACCTGGGAAGGTGATGCCACGCCTTTCATCAGAGGGGACGTACTGTCCGTGACTTCAAGCATAGCCCTTCCGTATTCCCTCGCTATGGAAGCGTTCACTTCTCCTCCGTATCTGTGGGCAAGATATTGTGCCCCGTAGCATATGCCGAGCAGCGGAAGTTTCCCCTTGATGCCGGAGAGATCGGCCTGCGGAGCTTTTTCATCCCTTACCGAAAAAGGGCTGCCGGACAGGATGACTCCTTTTACGCTTTCGTCGAACACGGGAATTTTGTTGTAAGGATAGATTTCGCAATATACGTTCAGCTCCCTGAGCCTGCGTCCTATAAGCTGTGTGACCTGGGAGCCGAAGTCGAGGATGATTATCTTTTCCGTCATTATTCCTGGATTCTGTAAATTTCCGCAAAAATAAGAAACTGTTTTGAAATTTTTCAGAAACTGTTTTGAAATTTAATGACAGTGACGCAGCCGCCGCCTCCGGCCGGGATGACAATGACGCGGCCGCGCCTTCCAGCCGGGGCCGTTTCCCGGATAATTGCAGGTTTTTGCCGCCTTTTCGTCGTCCTATTGTTGCCGTTTGTCGAAAAATGCTTATATTTGTAAACTCTGGCACAGCGTCAGACTTATATTTTGAAAGAAATCGATTTGATAAGATTGAAATCCGTAATCGCATTTTGA
>CALVBH010000094.1 GCA_944325765.1 uncultured Bacteroidales bacterium | reverse complement strand
TTTCCTTCCGCTATCAGGCCGCTCAGGACGGGGGCCATCGTCTTCCCGCTGCCGTCATCTCCCTGCAGCAGCCGGTTCCTCTGGTGTCCGCTTTTCATGTCGTTCCTGATTTCCGTTATTACCCTTTTCTGGGCTCCCGTAAGGTCGAACGGCAGGGAAGAATAGCAGGTCTTGAACGCATCCCCGACCTTCGGCATCCTGATGCCGTTTTCGTTTCTGCTGCGGACATATTTCTGTTTGAGAAGGGCGAGCTGGAGGAAGAACAGTTCTTCGAATTTCAGCCTGTACCTGGCTTTTTCCAGGGCTGCCGTATCTTTCGGAAAATGGATGTTCCTGACAGCGAAGTGTATCGGTACCAGACCTTTTTCCACGAGAAAATATTCCGGGAGGGTTTCTTCCAGGTCCGGAAGGGCCAGTGTCAGGGCATTTCCCATCAGCCTGTTCATCACCTTGCCGGTAATGCCCCCGCTGCGCAGTCTTTCCGTACTCGGGTAGATTCCTGTCAGGGTGTTGGTTCCAAATCCGGCTGCGGAGCCTTTCTGCTCCGGCCGGACAACATCCACTTCAGGATGCACCATGTTCAGCCGTCCCTGGAATATGGACGGCTTCCCGAAAAAGACGTATTCTTCACCAATCCTGAGTCTGGAATGTACCCATTTGATGCCTTTGAAGAATACCGCCTCCATATAGCCGGAGCCGTCGGTCAGCTTGACACTCATCCGCTTTACGGTATTGAACCTGATGTCTTCGGTCTCGATGCTGCCCTTGCTGCCGAACAGGTGGATTTCCTCTACCTTTGCCCGTATCTGGAT
This sequence comes from uncultured Bacteroidales bacterium, assembly GCA_944325765.1. GTDB lineage: Bacteria > Bacteroidota > Bacteroidia > Bacteroidales > UBA932 > Cryptobacteroides. The sequence goes on along the minus strand of CALVBH010000094.1, from coordinate 12,242 downwards.
ATAAGCCATATCCGGTGTGGCGGAACTTATCGGTATGATGCGGCTGCGGTCGATGTAGCGGAAAGGATAGATTTTGAGCAGATCGCCTATCGTGTTGACATTCAGTTCTTTCTTGAGCAGCAATGCCCTTTTCGGTCCGACTCCGGACAGAAACTGGATGTCTGTATCGAGGGCGTTCTTTTCCATGCTGACGTTAGTTTGTTATGGCAGATTCTCCGACTTCGCCTGCGGCTCCGTTCAGGATTGCATCGCTCCGGTGTAGCCGGTGTCTTCCGGAAGCTGCCGTCCTGCGGCTACAGCCCCGGCGCCTGCAGCTACCGCCATGGCATCGCATCTTTCGTTCTCGGGATGGCCGGCGTGTCCCTTTATCCACCGGAAAGTCACCCTGTGCCTTCTGTAGACATTCAGAAACCTTATCCACAGATCGGCATTCTTGGCTTTTGCGAATCCTTTCTTTTCCCAGTTGAAAAGCCATCCTTCCCTGACAGCCTTTACCACATACTGCGAATCGCTGATGACAGTCACCTCCGCATTCTGCCACCTGATGGCTTCCAGTCCGGCAATCACGGCCAGAAGTTCCATCCGGTTGTTCGTGGTGAGGGCGAAACCTCCCGAGATTTCCTTCTCGTGTCCTGCGCATTTCAGTATCGCGCCGAAGCCTCCCGGTCCCGGATTCCCGCTCGATGCCCCGTCCGTATAGAGGAAAATGGGCGGTCTTTGTCCGCTCATTATTCTATGGTTTTGTTTCCGCGCGGCCTGGAGGCATTGTCGGTCTGGACCGGCTGCATCTTTCCGGCCTGAAGTTCATCGTATGCCTCGCGGTTACGGTAGATGTCTATGGCTGTGTATATGGCTGAAATCATGGACCTCGGGTCCGCCAGGTCCTTTCCCGCCTTTTCGTATGCCGTGCCGTGGTCCGGAGAAGTCCTGACTGCAGGCAGTCCGGCGGTGAAGTTCACTCCGTTTTCGAAAGCCAGAGCCTTGAACGGGGCCAGTCCCTGGTCGTGGTACATGGCGAGAATAGCATCGAACTTGCTGTAGTTTCCCAACCCGAAGAACCCGTCGGCGGAATATGGGCCGAAGGCCAGAATGCCTTCTTCATTCGCTGCGTTTATGGCAGGAAGTATGACGGACTGCTCCTCGTCTCCCAACAGCCCTCCGTCGCCGCAGTGCGGATTCAGCCCGAGCACGGCTATTTTCGGGGAATCTATGCCGAAATCCCTTTCCATGGACTGGTTCAGAGCTCTGAGCTTGTGCATTATCTTATCCACGGACAGAGCTCCGGGTACGTCCTTCAACGGAATATGACTGGTTACGATACCGACTTTCAGCTGGTCTGAAACCATAATCATCGTCACGTCATCCGCACCGAATTTTTTGCAGAGGTATTCCGTATGCCCCGTATAGCCGAAGCCTTCGCCGTTCATCGCCCTTTTGTTTATGGGTGCCGTGACAAGCACGTCAATGTTGCCGGCTTTCAGATCTTCCGTCCCGCGTTCGAGCGAAACTATTGCCGCCCTGGCGGCGTCCGGAGTGGAAAGCCCCGGTTCGACCGTGGTGTTTTCGGGAAGACAGTTGAGGATATTGACCCGTTTCGGATGGGCCTCGCGGGCATTGGAAATGATATTGGTATTTATCTGGGCTATATTGTGCAGCTGTTTTTTGTAGAAGCCGAAAATTTTTGAAGAACCGTATATTACCGGGGTACACATTTCCAGCATTCTTTCATCGGAAAATGCCTTGATGATGACTTCGTAGCCTATTCCGTTGCTGTCGCCCTGTGTTATGCCTACAACTAATTTTTTTGCCATAGTCCTGGAATTTGTGTTATCTTTGCAAAGATAGAAATTTTCATATAAAGTAACGAAATCATCAAAACCTCTGAGGAGCAGGACAAATGTCCTGCGACGAGCCCCTGGCGAGGTCGTGAGCGGTTTATGAGAATGTCCGATGGACATTCGAAAGCGAGCAGCGACGGCAGGTGGGGAGAACGAATGGGGTGGTGCCCCTTGTAAGGGGCTGTCGCTACAGCGACTGGGGATTAAAACAATCGGATTTCGAAGAAATCCGTAACGACGGTTCGACGAATTCCTTAGTGCTGAGCAATATAAATTCGTCGAACCGACGTTAATGTGATGAATATCCTGGTCACCGGTGCGAACGGACAGCTTGGAAACGGATTGCGGATAGTTTCGGCAGAAAGTCGGAACTATTATGTTTTTACGGATGTGGCTGAATTGGATATAACGGATTCCGATGCCGTCATGAAAGCGGTCCGAGGATGGGAGCCGGACGTCATCGTGAATTGTGCAGCCTATACTGACGTGGAAAAGGCGGAGGATGACAGGGAACGGGCTGACCTGATAAATCATGCGGCCGTCGCCAATCTGGCCCGGGCCGCCGCGGAGAACGGAAGCTGCCTCATACACGTTTCCACTGACTATGTCTTCGGCGGGGAACGGTGTGCAGTTCCGTTCCGTGAAGATCAGGACTGCTCTCCGGTAAATGTCTACGGAGAGACCAAACTCCTCGGCGAGAAGGCCGTAATCGAGTCCGGATGCCGGTACCTTATCATCAGGACAGCGTGGCTTTACAGCGAAACCGGGAACGGTTTCCTGAAAAAGATGTTGTCATTGACGGCCGGACGGCCGCTGATAAAGGTGGTTTTCGACCAGACGGGCACACCTACATACGCATTGGATTTGGCGAAAGCCATATATCATATCATAGAGTCCGGAAAATTCAGGGGGAACGGGGGCATTTATCATTATTCCGATGAAGGCGTGTGCAGCCGTTATGATTTCGCGAAGGCCATAGCCGCATACGCGGGGCATGACAGGTGCCGTATCGAGCCTTGCCGCAGCAGCGAATTCCCGACAAAGGCCGTCAGACCCGGATATTCCGTACTCGACAAGACGAAAATCAAGGCTGTGTTCGGACTGGAAATCCCTCACTGGACCGAATCCCTGAAGGAATGTATCTCGAAAATGGAAAAATTATGAACGGATTCGAAAGGAATATCCTCGTGACCGGAGGTGCCGGTTTCATAGGAAGCCATGTGGTCAGGCTGTTCGTGAACAAATATCCGCAGTACAGGATAATAAACGTGGACAAGCTGACGTATGCGGGGAATCCGGAGAATGTAAGTGATGTCGCCGGCAGACCGAATTACGTTTTCGTGAAGGCGGACATCTGCGATTTCGGGACGATGATGAAAGTCATGTCGGAGTATTCGGTGGACGGAATCATACATCTGGCTGCGGAAAGCCATGTGGACAGGAGTATCAGGGACCCGTTCACTTTCGCCGTGACCAATGTCATGGGCACGCTCAGCCTGCTGCAGGCGGCCAAAGCGTGCTGGGAGAACAGACCGGAGAAGTATGATGGCAAACTCTTCTACCATATTTCCACCGATGAGGTCTACGGTGCCCTGGAAATCACCCGTCCGGAGGGAACAGAGCCTCCGTTCAGGACAACGGCGTCTTCCGGCAGCCGCCATCTGGCATACGGGGATACATTCTTCCGCGAGACGGACAAATACTGCCCGCACAGCCCTTATTCCGCGTCCAAGGCGTCCGGCGACCATTTCGTCAGGGCCTTCCACGATACTTACGGAATGCCTGTCATAGTGACCAACTGTTCGAACAATTACGGTCCGAACCAGTATCCGGAGAAACTCATACCTCTGTTCATAAACAACATACGGCACCGCAAGCCGCTGCCGGTCTACGGAAAGGGGGAGAATGTGCGTGACTGGCTGTACGTCGAGGATCATGCGAGGGCCATCGACCTTATTTTCCATAAGGGCAAAGTCGCGGAGACTTACAATATCGGCGGTTTCAACGAATGGAAGAATATCGACATTGTCAAGGTCCTGATAAGGACCGTCGACAGACAGCTGGGAAGGAAAGAGGACGAGGATATGGACCTGATTACCTTCGTGGAGGACCGGGCCGGGCATGATCTGAGGTATGCGATAGATTCGACGAAGCTGCAGAAGGAACTGGGCTGGGAGCCGGTCCTGCAGTTCGAGGAGGGGATAGAAAGGACCGTGCGGTGGTATCTCGAGAATCAGGATTGAGAAACTGTTCAAAACAGTTTCCGAAAACCGGAAAAATCCATAGAAAATCCTATATTTGCACTGCGTCCGCGAAATGCTTAACTATGATTTGGACGTAAAACTTTTCAAGGGGTGGGCCGTGTACGGACAAAGCGTTGTGGCTCACCCTGTTAAATTTAAATGATGATTTTATGCGACTGCCGGCGGAATGGGAGCAACAGAGCGGAGTCCAGCTTACCTGGCCTCACTGCGATACCGAGTGGTATCAGTTGGACCGTGTCCTGGACTGTTACGTGGAGATAGCCTTCAATATCCTGCGTTTCGAACCTCTGATGATAGTATGCAGGGATGTGGATGAGGCCAAGGGGGATATGGTCAGGATATCCCGTGAAAAAGGGATGGAAATAGACTTCGGACGGGTTTTCTTTTATGAAGCCCCGCTGAACGATACCTGGGCGAGAGACCATGGCGGCATAGCGGTCTATGGCGACAACGGGGAAAAATATCTTTATGACTTCGTCTTCAACGGCTGGGGGCTGAAGTTCGCTTCGAATCTGGACAACAGGATTACGCGTACCGTTTTCGACCGGGGGGCTTTCCGCGATGATGTGATGGGGGTGGATATGCGTCCTTTCGTGCTGGAGGGCGGAAGCATCGACTCTGACGGCTGCGGGACCCTTCTGACCACGACCGAGTGCCTGTGTTCTGTGAACAGGAACGAATATCTGAGCCGGGAGGAGATAGAAGGCGAACTGAAGAGCGCTTTCGGACTGAAGCGCGTGCTGTGGCTCGACCACGGGGCCATAATGGGGGATGATACCGACAGCCATGTGGATACGCTGGCGCGGTTCTGTTCGGAAGATACCATCGCCTACGCACAGTGCACCGACCCCGATGACCCGAATTATGACGGCCTGGCGGCAATGGAGAAGCAGCTCCGCGGATTCAGGACTGTGGACGGGAGACCTTACAGGCTCGTGCCGCTTCCGTTGCCCGAGCCAATGTTCCTGGATGGTTACAGGCTGCCGGCCACTTACGTGAATTTCCTGATAATCAACGGAGCGGTCCTGGTGCCTGGCGCTGCATCGGAGCGTGATGGAATCGTCAGGAAGAGACTGCAGGAGGTTTTCCCGGACAGGGAGGTGATTGTGATAGACTGCAGGGCCCTGCTCTCGGGGCACGGCTCCTTGCACTGCATTACGATGCAGTTCCCCGACGGCTATCTCGGAAAAATATAATATTAAGGAATATACAATGAGTACATTGAAAGTGGGCATGGTTCAGACCCGATTTACGGCTGACCCGCAGGCGAATGTCGAAAAACTGAAAAAAAGAATCCGCTCCTGTGCGGCAACGGGAGCCCAACTGGTCGTGCTGCCGGAGCTTCACAACACTCCGTATTTCTGCCAGACCGAGAACGCTTCGGTCTGCGACCTGGCGGAGACCATACCAGGACCCTCTACCGAGACCTTCGGGGCATTGGCGAAGGAACTGGGCATCGTGCTGGTCCTGTCGCTTTTCGAGCGCAGGGCCCCTGGAATTTATCACAACACCGCCGTTGTCCTCGAAAAGGACGGCACCATCGCCGGTATATACCGGAAAATGCATATTCCTGATGATCCGGGCTATTACGAGAAATTCTATTTTACCCCCGGAGACCTCGGTTTCCATCCCATAGAGACTTCAGTCGGGAAACTCGGGGTTCTCGTCTGCTGGGACCAGTGGTATCCCGAGGCAGCGCGTCTGATGGCTCTGAACGGTGCGCAGATGCTGATTTATCCTACGGCCATCGGCGGTGTCGCCACGGATCCGGCATCAGAGCAGGCGCTTCAGTGCGATGCGTGGAGACTCGTGCAGAGGGGACATGCTGTGGCGAACGGTCTGCCGGTGATTACCGTAAACCGTACCGGCCATGAAGATGACCCTTCGGGCAACACTCCGGGCCTCGATTTCTGGGGATGTTCGTTCGCGACAGGTCCTCAGGGCGAAATCATTTCTGTCTTCGACGAGGACGAGGATGACTGCAAGGTCGCAGACATCGATCTGGACAGGACCGAGTATGTCCGTCGCGGCTGGCCTTTCTTCCGTGACCGACGGATCGATGCTTACGGCGATATCCTGAAAAGATACGGAAAATAACAGGAGTTTTTATAATCAGATTCTGCTATGGCGAATATAGGAACAACTTTTACCAAATTCGGTAAGAAGGCTCTCCTCTGCGGCTCCGGAGAGCTCGGAAAGGAAGTCGCTATCGAACTGCAGCGCTACGGAGTGGAAGTGGTGGCTGTCGACAAATACGAAAACGCCCCTGCGATGCAGGTGGCCAATTCGTTCCACGTGATTTCCATGCTCGACGGCATGGCGTTGCGGGAGATTATCGAGCAGGAAAATCCTGACATAATCATACCTGAGGTGGAGGCCATAGCTACGGATGTGCTCGTGGAACTGGAAAAGGAGGGCTATCATGTGATTCCTACCGCGAAGGCCGCTTTCCTGACTATGAACAGGGAGGGTATCAGGCGTCTTGCCGCGGAAACATTGGGACTGCCTACTTCCCCATACCGCTTCGCTTCCGACAGGGCCGAATTCGAAAAGGCGGTATCGGAAATCGGGATTCCATGTGTGGTGAAGCCCGTGATGAGTTCTTCGGGCCATGGACAGAGCGTCATCAAATCCGAAGCCGACATAGATTCGGCCTGGCACATTTCCCAGGAGGGAGGACGCGCGGGAGGCGGAAAGGTCATCGTGGAAGGCTTCGTGGATTTCGACTATGAAATCACCCTGCTTACTGTGAGGCATTGTGCAGGTACCACGTTCCTGGAGCCGATAGGGCATCATCAGGTGGACGGAGACTACCGCGAATCGTGGCAGCCCCAGCCTATGCCGCAGGCGGCTGTCGGAAAGGCACGCGATATCGCCCGCAAGATTACAGACGCTCTCGGAGGTTACGGGATTTTCGGAGTGGAACTTTTCGTAAAAGGCGAAGACGTCATCTTCAGCGAAGTTTCGCCTCGCCCTCATGATACCGGTATGGTTACGATGATATCGCAGGATCTGTCCGAATTCGCCCTGCATGCCCGCGCCGTCCTCGGACTTCCTGTTCCGGAGGTGCGTTTCCTCGGCCCTTCGGCTTCAAAGGCCGTCGTGGTGGAGGGAAACACGAGGGAATACGAGTTCCGGAATCTGGAAAAGGTGCTGGAGGAGCCGGGGGTGCAGATGCGTATATTCGGAAAGCCTGAAATCGCCGGACACAGACGTCTCGGAGTGCTTCTGGCCACTGCCGGTTCTGTCGCGGATGCCTTGGACAAGGTCAACCGGGCATATGCGAAACTGGAAGTCAGGACTTATTGATACCAAGAGGGTCCAGTCTTTCGAAAAAAGAGGGTGACTCAAAAGGAGGAATTTCAAGGCTTGCGCAGATGAGAAAACCGGAGTTTACTGACGTAAATGAGGATTTTCGAATCAAGCGTAACGCAGAAATTACCCTTTTGAGTCACCCTCAGTCGAACTGACGGGAAACGTTTACCATTTCTATGGCAGACGTCATAGCATCGAAGCCCTTGTTGCCGGCCTTGGTTCCGGCCCTTTCCACTGCCTGCTCGATGGAGTCCGTGGTCAGGACACCGAAAATCACCGGAATATTGCATTCGAGACCGACATGCGCTATGCCTTTGGCGGCTTCGTTCGCCACCATATCGAAATGAGGCGTGGCGCCCCTGATTACCGCACCGAGGCAGACGATGGCATCGTACCTGCCGGAAAGCGCCATTTTTTTCGCTGTGAACGGTATTTCGAATGCCCCCGGCACCCATACAACTTCGAGGTCGTCGCTGTTGCCGCCGTGGCGGACGAAAGAATCTTCAGCCCCTCCGAGGAGTCTGGATGTGATGAATTCGTTGAATCGTGCAGCCACGATGCCTATTTTGTGACCGGCTGCGGAAAGGTTCCCTTCTATTGTTTTCATTGTATTCCTGTATTTAGAAGCTGTCTTGATTTTTTTCCAAATTTTTACGGCTTTTTCTGTCTGTCTCTTCTTTTTTCGTCGCCGTCTTTATTTTCTGTCGTCGATTTTATTTTTGTCGTCGAAATGCAGCATATGCCCCATTTTCTTGTATTTGGTGTAGAGGTAGGCTGCATTTTTTTCGTTGCAGGTCATTTCTATGGGATCCCTGCCCGTCACTTCGATGCCGTAGTGGTCGAGCCCGTCTATTTTCAGAGGGTTGTTGGTCATCAGGATGATTTTCCTTACGCCTAAGTCATCGAGTATCGCGGCACCGGTGTCATATTCCCTCAGGTCTGCCTTGAATCCCAACGCGAGATTGGCTTCGACGGTGTCCATCCCCTTGTCCTGGAGTTCGTATGCCCGCAGTTTGTTTATAAGTCCGATGCCTCTCCCTTCCTGCCTCAGATACAGGAGGATTCCCTTCCCTGCCTTTTCGATGCGTCTCAATGCTTCGGCGAGCTGTTCCCCGCAGTCGCAGCGCAGGGAGCCGAGCACATCCCCTGTCAGACACTCCGAATGCATCCTGCACAGTACCGGCTCTTCTCCCGAAATGTCTCCCTTGACCAGGGCGATGTGATGTTCTCCGTTAATCCTGTTTACATAGCCGTAAATGCGGAAATTGCCGTATTTCGTAGGGAGGGCGGCGTCAGTCACCCGTTCGATCCACTTTTCATGATGCCTGCGGTATTGGACCAGATCTTCTACGGTGATGATTTTGAGCCCATGTCTCAGGGCAAATTCGTAAAGCTCCGAAGTCCGCATCATGCTGCCGTCCTCACGCATGATTTCGCAGCACAGCCCGCATTCTTCCAGGCCGGCTATCCGCATAAGGTCCACGGTGGCTTCTGTATGACCTTCGCGTTCCAGGACGCCCCACGGCCTTGCTTCGAGAGGGAACATATGCCCCGGTCTCCGGAAATCCTCCGGTCTGGCATCCGGGGACACGCAGGCTATGGCCGTCGCGGATCTTTCGAAAGCCGAAATCCCCGTAGATGTCGAAATGTGGTCGATGGACTCGGTAAAGGACGTGCAGTGGTTGTCGGTATTACGGGCCACCATCTGTGCCAGGCCGAGTTTCGCGGTCATAGAACGGCTCATGGGCATGCATATCAGCCCTTTGCCGAATGTCGCCATAAAGTTTACGTTCTCGGGTGTCGCATATCTTGCGGCACATATCAGGTCTCCCTCGTTTTCCCTGTCGGGAGAATCGATGACCACTATTGTTTTTCCTGCCCGGAGGTCTTCTGCAGCCTCGGCAATCGTGTTGAATTTCATATTGTTGTCCTTAATCATATTTTTCCTGTTTCCAGCCGGTGGTTCAGAAGCCGTTTTCTTTAAGAAAGTCTATGGTCAGACCTGTTTCCGGGTCTGTCGGGCCGTTTTCCCCGCAATTCAGGAGCCGTTCGACGTATCTGGCTATCATATCGACTTCTACATTTACCTCTCTTCCTTCCCGAAGCAGTCCCAATGTCGTGGATGCGAGGGTGTGCGGGATCAGGGAGACCGTGAAAGAGTCCGCGGATATTGCCGCCACGGTCAATGAGACCCCGTCGAGAGTGACCGACCCTTTCTCGGCGACATATTTCATGATGTTTTGCGGTACGGACACTTTCATCAGTGTGGCGATACCGTCTTTTCTGAGGGCGGCTACACGGCCGCAGGCGTCCACATGGCCCGATACGATATGTCCCCCGAATCTGCCGCCGCAGGGCATCGCGCGTTCCAGATTGACTTTCGAACCGGGTGCCAGGCTTCCAAGGGATGTCCTCCGCAGGGATTCCGGCATCACGTCGGCAGTGAAATGTCCCTGGCCTGGCGTGACTGTCAGGCACACTCCGTTCACGGCGATGCTGTCACCGGTTTCTGTCCCGTGCAGGACTTTTTCCGCCGCGATATCCATAACCGTCCCTGCCCGGCTGCCTCGCAGGGAAATTACAGTGCCTGTTTCTTCTATTATTCCGGTAAACATGAGTAATCCTTTTTAAATGCATGAATCAGCCAGTCGTTTCCGTACTGTTTCACCGACCTTATGGAAACTTCGGCGGCATCGGCCATCCTTCGGAATCCTGTTCCTCCCACAGGACCCTTTGCAGTATTCCCGCCTGCTATTTTGGGCGCGATGAAGAAGTAGAATTCATCGGCAAGTCCGTTTTCCGTCAGGCTCCAGTTTATCTCCGCCCCTCCTTCGACGAGTACGGAACTGATACCCTTGCCGGCGAGTTTGCCGAGCAAGTCATCTATACATACCATCCCGTTCCCCGTGCTGCGGCATTCGACGGTAGTGATGCCGGCCCCGTGAAGTTTCCCGAGTCTGTCGGGACTGGCATCCGCCGTATGGGCAAGTATTGTCCGGAATTCTCCTGCACTTTCCGCGATGGCTGAATTTTCCGGAAGGGACGCATGCGAATCCACTATGATTCTGACCGGCTGGCGCATTCCTCCGATTCTGCAGTTGAGCATGGGATTGTCGGCCAGGACAGTGCCGATGCCGGCCATTATCCCTGCATGCCTGCCGCGGAGTTCATGGACGAAATGTCTGGAAGTCTCTTCCGTAACCCATTTGGAGTCACCTGTGCTTGTGGCAATCTTCCCGTCGAGTGTCATCGCGCTTTTGACGGAGACCCATGGCCTGCCTTCAGTTATGTATTTGATGAAAGCCCTGTTGAGGAAGCGTGCTTCATTTTCCAGAAGGCCGGTCCCGACTTCGATGCCATGCTCTCTGAGCAATGTCGCTCCTTTCCCTCTGACGAGAGGGTTCGGGTCTTCCATCGCGGCTATGACCCTGGAGATCCCGGCTTCGATAATGGCCGAAGTGCAGGGAGGCTGTTTGCCGTAGTGGCAGCAGGGCTCGAGAGTGACATACATAACGGCTCCGGCAGGGTCTTCACTGCAGGCCGCAAGGGCGTCCCTCTCGGCATGGAGACTTCCGTATTCTCTGTGCCAGCCCCGTGATATGATTTTACCGTCTTTGACTATCACGGCCCCGACCATAGGGTTCGGGGCAACATGTCCGTCTCCTCTCTCTGCGAGGGAGAGTGCCGTTTTCATAAATGAGATGTCTGCGTCGCTCCACATAACAAAAAACCCGGGTACGGGAAATGTACTCAGGGCGGAAACGATGGCGATGCAATATGCCGGCAGGCAATCGCCGTCAGAAATCATCCTCTTTCATCCGGACTTTACCGTCGGTACCGGATTTCCACCGGTTCAGGAGAGTGTGGAATCACTCTCGTCGCGGACTGTTACCGCCGGTAGGGAATTTCACCCTGCCCTGAGAGATTTCGTCTGTTGCGGTGCAAATTTACATATTTTTTCCGATTTGCAATCGGGAATAAGAAACAGTTTCTTATATTTGTGCCGGATTCTGAAAATTTTTACAACATATTATAGGGTTATGGTTTATTCACATGAAGTGCAGCAGATGTGCTGCGTCAAAAAAGGACCGAACCACGGTCCGGCACCTATTCCGGAAGAAGGGAAATGGGTAAAATCTAAGGAAATAACTGATATTTCAGGCCTGACTCACGGCGTTGGCTGGTGCGCACCTCAGCAGGGTGCCTGCAAACTGACTCTCAATGTAAAGGAAGGCGTCATCCAGGAGGCTCTGGTCGAGACTCTCGGCTGCTCCGGTATGACCCATTCGGCAGCTATGGCTTCCGAAATCCTCCCGGGCAAGACCATTCTCGAAGCACTGAATACCGACCTCGTGTGCGATGCCATCAATACAGCTATGAGGGAACTCTTCCTCCAGATCGTTTACGGCCGCACCCAGTCTGCCTTCTCTGAAGGCGGTCTTATGATCGGCGCCGGTCTCGAGGACCTCGGAAAAGGTCTCCGCAGCCAGGTGGGTACTCTGTACGGCACTCTTGCAAAGGGACCGCGTTACCTTGAGATGGCTGAAGGCTATATCAAGACTCTGGCTCTCGACAAGAATGACGAGATCTGCGGATACGAGTTCGTCCACCTCGGAAAATTCATGGATCTGGTAAAGAAAGGCGTTGATGCAAACGAGGCATTGAAGCAGGTGACAGGCACATACGGCCGCTTCTCAAAGGAGGACGGTGCAGTTAAATACATTGACCCACGTAAAGAATAAGGAGGAGACATACTATGATTAGAGAAGTGAAATTCGAAAGCCAGGATCGTCGTATCAAACAGATTCTCGCTGCTCTGAATGCA
>CALVBH010000093.1 GCA_944325765.1 uncultured Bacteroidales bacterium | reverse complement strand
GCATTGGTGAAAGACATGGAAAAGACTTTCAGCAGGAGCACAAGCAGGAAAAACAGGGGAACCGTCCACGGCGTATTCATAAAGAAACCGAGTACGGTATCATACCTGAACGAAATCTCTCCCCCGTTCAGGAATATGGAAAGGGAATCATAACCCTCGCCGTACAGCGGCGGGAAAAGGAATATCAGGAGTCCGAGGCAGGCTGCCGATATGAACCAGCGTCTGAAAGGACTCTGAACCGACTTGATCCTGTCCTCGAGCCACAGCGTCGTCCTGGTAAAATACACCGAGCAGGCGGCGCAGAATACCCCGAGAAGGATATAGAACGGGATATTGCGCATGGAAAACGGCGAAAGAGTGCACTCGAAAGGCGGAGTGTCGCCGAGAAAAAGATAAGAAATCACAGTCGCCGATACAGTGGAAAGCAGCAGCGGCAGGATGGATGTCATCGAAATATTGAAAAGCAGGATTTCGAGAGTGAAAAGTACACCTGCAAGCGGGGCCTTGAATATCCCGGCCACGGCCCCGGCCGCGCCGCATCCCAAAAGAATCGTGATGTTCTTGTAGGAAAGGCCCATTTTCCGTCCGATATTGGAGCCGATGGCCGCACCCGTATACACTATAGGGGCCTCGGCACCGACCGAACCTCCGAACCCGATGGTGACGGAACTCGCCGCCACCGAGGACCACATGTTATGAGGCTTTATCCTGGATTCGTTCTTGGATACGGCCAGAAGCACTTTCGTGACCCCGTGCCCGATATTGTCCCTGATCACATATCTGACAAAAAGCATGGACAGGAGCATACCGATTCCCGGATAAATCAGATAGAGGAAATTGTAGTCGAAATTCCCTCCGAACCAGGATGTAAGGGCACCGTGGATGAATTCTATGGCCTCTTTCAGAATGACCGATGCCAGGCCGCAGAATATGCCCACGACAAGAGAAAGGACCAGTACCTGATCCCTTTCAGACATTTTCTGCAGAAATCTTCTGACAAATGCAAAGAAATGACCGGTTCTCCTGTCAGTTTTCATTCACAGTCCTATTCATCGCCGTCGCCCGCATCGTCGTCGGACGAAGCATACTGCGAGATGTTGTCATCGGGAAGGTCTCCTCCCTCGGCAGCGCTCTCGCCTACGGAATCGTCATCCTCATCATCGCCGTCGAGCCATCTTTCGATGTCTTCGGCATCATCGGTCTTCACTTTCAGTTTAACAAGATATATGGCGGAAGGTATTTCCACCGTAACGGCATAGAAAGACGTGCCGTCAGGCTTGTCATATTTCAACAGATCCGGAAGGTAGTCTGAAAAGCCTTTCGGGTATTTTTCCGCGAAGGCCGCAGCCAACTCTTCCGACATATTCTCATAACTGACCACAGCTCTTTTCTTCTGAGTGCTCTGTTCCATTTTTTCCTTTTCTATCTTTAGGTTTTCAAGGTGCAATAATAGAACATTATTTTGGATTGGGAAAAAATTTTTCAACTTTTTTCAGCAACGGGAAAACGGCATATTCTACCTCGTCCTGCGGCGGAAGAAAAATGATTTCTGCCGGCGCTTCATTTCGATGTCCCGCTCTACGAACACAGGCTCCATCGTATCGGGATCCAGGCCTGAATAGAACATCACCGAAGATGCTGTCATAGGAGTCGGGGTAAAGTCCTGCACCTGGTCGGTATGTATGCCGCGGAGCGACGGATTGGCGGAAAGCCGGCGCATATCCTCCATGGTGCAGCCGGGATGCCCGGAAATGAAATAAGGGATGAGAAGGCAATGCCTGCCCGTCTCCCCCACTATTTTGTCGAACTCGGCGCGGAGTATGGAGAAAAGGCGGAACGACGGTTTCGACATTCGTTTGAGCACCCTGTCTTCGGTATGTTCCGGAGCCACTTTCAATATGCCGGAAGTATGTTCCAGGACCAGTTCGCGGAAATAATCGTATGAAACCCGGTCGATGAAACCCGATTCGTCCAGAAACAGGTCATACCGGATACCGCTGCCGATATAGAAATGCCTGACGGACCTGATTCCGGATATCTCCCTGTACAGAGCCATAAGTCTGGAGTGGGAACGGTCGAGGTTGCGGCACGGGGAGGGGAAAAGGCAGGACTTGCGCCGGCATACGGCACACAGTGACTGATTGCGGCCCTTCATACCGTACATATTGGCAGTCGGCGCTCCGACATCGGATATATTGCCGGCGAAGCCCGGAAGAGACTTCAGATTTTCTATCTCCCGGAGTATGGACTTTTCCGAGCGCGACTGTATGAACTGCCCCGGAGGGGCGGCGATAGTGCAGAAATTGCAGCCTCCGAAACAGCCGCGGTGGGTGTTGACGGAGAATTTTATCATCTCGTAGGCAGGAATATGCCTGCCCTTGTAGCGGGGATGCGGCAGTTTCGTATAAGGCAGATCCCAGAAAGAGTCCGTTTCGGCTTCCGTAGCCGGAGGATATGGAGGGTTGACGCGGACATAACCATTGCCGTAAGGCTCTATTATCACCTTGGGATTCAACATATTGGCCGCGGTCTCTATGTCGTGGAAATTTTCGGCGAAAGCCTTTTTGTCCGACAGGCATTCCTCGAAAGAATGGAGCACGAGCGCATCCCTGACATTGTGCCTGCCGGACATCATAAATGCGAGCTGGGGGATTTTCCTGATATCCGAAGCATTCTGTCCCGCCTCTATGGCCCTGGTAAGAGCCAGCATAGTCCGTTCGCCCATCCCGTAGGAAAGATAGTCCGCACCGCTGTCAGCGAGAACCGACGGGAAAAGCCGGTCCTGCCAGTAGTCATAATGGGTAAGACGCCTCAGAGAGGCTTCAATGCCGCCGATGACCACAGGAATATCGGGATAGAGTTTCTTGAGAATGCGGGTATAGACAGTCACGGCATAGTCCGGACGCTGCCCGGCCTTGCCCATCGGAGTATAGGCGTCGTTGCTCCGGAGACGTTTGGAGGCTGTATAATGATTCACCATCGAATCCATTGCGCCGGAATTGACACCGAAATAAAGTCTGGGACGGCCCAATTTCCGGAAATCTCGCAAATCATCCCTCCAGTTCGGCTGGGGCACCACCGCAATCCGGTAGCCATGCTTCTGCAGATAACGCGCGATGACGGCAGTACCGAAAGAAGGGTGGTCTATGAAGGCGTCGCCCGAAAATATGATGACGTCAATATAGTCCCACCCCAATTTCTCCACTTCCTTTACGGAAGTCGGTATCATATAATCCTCAGCCATAGGCCGCTACATCCTTTCGGGAAGCCGGATGCCGAGAATGTCCGTCGCCTTGACCAGAACCCCGGCAATGGCGGAAAGAAGCATGAGCCGGTATTTCAGGAGAGCTGCGTCCTCTTCTTTCAGAATCGGCGTGTCATGGTAATACTGGTTGAATTCCTTCGCCAGGTCGTATGCGTAGTTGGCAATGACGGCAGGAGAATGTGCCTGTCCGCCTTCGGCTATCTTTCCGGGATACATGTCGAGAAGTTTTATCAGACGTATCTCCTTGGCGGAAAGCGGAGTATGCTCGTCTACCGATGTCGTGTCGAATGCTATGCCCCTTTCGGCGGCCTTTCTCAGGATGGACTTGATTCTCGCGTGCGTGTACTGGATGAACGGACCGGTATTCCCGTTGAAGTCTATGGACTCCTTCGGATCGAAAAGCATCGTCTTCTTCGGGTCCACCTTGATAATGAAATATTTGAGCGCACCAAGACTCAGTGTCCGGAAAAGTCCGTCCTGCTCGCTGTCGGACATATTGTCTATCTTGCCGAGTTCGAGGGATGTCTCCTTGGCCGTGTTGTACATTTTTTCGAGGAGGTCGTCGGCATCCACCACCGTTCCTTCGCGGGATTTCATCTTGCCTTCAGGCAGTTCCACCATACCGTATGAAAGGTGATAGATGTTGTCCGCCCAGTCGAAGCCGAGCTTCTTCAATATCAGTTTCAGCACCTGGAAATGATAGTTCTGCTCGTTTCCGACCACATAAATATGCTCGTCGAGATGATATTCGCTGAAACGCTGCTCCGCAGTACCCAGATCCTGGGTAATATATACGGAAGTCCCGTCCCCGCGCAGAAGGAGTTTTCTGTCCAGACCGTCGGCCGTCAGGTCGCACCATACGGAACCGTCCGCCTCGCGCTCGAAAATGCCCATATCCAGACCTTTCTGCACCAACGCCTTGCCTAAAAGATATGTCTGGGATTCGTAGTATGTGCGGTCGAAAGTAATTCCAAGATCTTCATAAGTCTTGTCGAAGCCTGCATAGACCCAGGAATTCATCTTTTTCCAGAGAGCTACGGTCTCTTCGTCCCCGTTTTCCCACTTGAAAAGCATTTCCTGCGCCTGTTTCAGGCTCGGAGCGTTCTTCTCGGCCTCTTCCTTCGGCATGCCCGATGCGATGAGTTCGTCTACCTCTTTCCTGTAGAGATTGTTGAAGGCTACGTAATAGTCTCCTACGAGATGGTCGCCCTTCTTCCCCGAGGATTCCGGAGTCTCTCCGTTGCCGGTCTTCAGCCATGCGAGCATGGACTTGCAGATATGGATTCCCCTGTCGTTAACCAAATTTACCTTCATGACCCTGTGTCCGTTGGCTTCGAGAAGTCTGGAAACGGACCAGCCGAGCAGGATATTGCGTATATGCCCCAGATGAAGCGGCTTGTTCGTGTTCGGAGACGAAAACTCCACCATCACCGTCTTTCCGGTAGGAGGCAGCTGCCCGAAATGTTCGTCCGTGAGAATGGACAGGAAAAGGCGGTTCCAGTAAAGTTCCGAAAAAGAGATGTTCAGGAAACCTTTTACCACATTGTAAGAGGAGATTTCAGCGGCATTTTCCTTCAGCCAGTCGCCTATGGCGGTTCCTGTAGCTTCAGGAGACTGTCTGGAGACTTTCAGAAGCGGGAATACGACCAGAGTGTAGTCGCCTTCGAATTCCTTGCGCGTCACCTGTACCTGGAAGGATTCGGCAGGGATATCCGCCCCGTACAGGGACGAAACCGCCTGCCGGGCTTTTTCTACGATAAAAATATCAGGACTCATATCTGTTTTCTGTCTTGGTTTGAATGTCTGACGGCACAACTCAGCCGAGATAACTTTTAAGGAGTTTGCTCCTGGAATTGCTCCTGAGCCTGCGGATGGCCTTTTCCTTTATCTGGCGGACACGCTCGCGGGTCAGGCCGAAACGCTCGCCGATTTCTTCCAGTGTCATTTCCTGGCATCCGATTCCGAAGAAGGATTTCACGATTTCCCTTTCGCGCGGAGCCAATGTGGACAGGGCTCGTTCTATTTCCTTGTTCAGGGATTCGTTTACAAGGCCCCGGTCTGCGCTCGGAGAGTCGTTGTTGACGAGGATATCGAGAAGGCTGTTGTCTTCACCTTCCACGAAAGGCGCATCCACGGAGACATGGCGTCCGGAAACTCTCAGGGTGTCGGCAATCTTGTCTTTCGGGACATCGATCATCTCGGAAAGTTCCTCGTTCGACGGCATCCTTTCGTTTTCCTGTTCGAATTTGGAAAGAGCCTTGTTTATCTTGTTCAGGGAGCCTACCTGGTTAAGAGGCAGGCGGACGATGCGGGACTGTTCGGCGAGGGCCTGGAGGATGGACTGTCTGATCCACCATACGGCGTATGATATGAATTTGAAGCCTCTGGTCTCATCGAATTTCTCCGCGGCCTTTATAAGCCCGAGGTTTCCTTCGTTTATGAGGTCGGGAAGGCTGAGTCCCTGGTTCTGGTATTGTTTGGCGACCGATACGACGAAACGGAGGTTCGCTCTGGTCAGTTTTTCGAGGGCGGCCTGATCTCCCTTGCGGATTCTCTGGGCAAGTTCGACTTCATCTTCTACGGTGATGAGCTCTTCCCTTCCTATTTCCTGAAGGTATTTGTCGAGTGAGGCGCTCTCACGGTTGGTAATGGACTTGGTAATTTTAAGCTGTCTCATAATATTTGACGTCTGTCCGACGGATTGTTTGCTCTGTTACAGTTCCGTCGGACAGACGTCAAATCGATTTCTCCGAAATCTGTCTTCCTGATTCCCAGTCGCTGCCCGGCGGAACTATTGTGCGCCGAAGCCGAAATAGGACGGTTTGCCGTAGGATGTGACACCCTCGATGAACACGGCCCTCTTCGTCTTCTTCACTATATTCATTACGTCCTGAGGATTGCTTACAGGCTGGTCGTTCACATAAAGGATGATAAAGCCCTCCGAAACACCGGCATCCATGATTTTGCCGGGTCCTACCGAAACTATCTCGACGCCCCTTTCGAGTCCGAGAGAAGCGAGCTTTTCCTTGTCGGCTTCCTTTATCTTCGCACCGTAGAATGCCACTGCACCGTCTTCATCCACAGAACCGTTGTCCACCATCGTACTCTTGAATTCGACATCCAGAGTCTTTTCCTTTCCGTCCCTGATGACTGTCAGTTCGGCCTTGTCGCCCGGACGGAAACTGTTCACAGCCTCCTGTACCGCTGCAGCATTCTTCACCTTCACGGAATCCACCGCTATCAGGACATCCCCTTTCCGGACACCTGCCTGTTCTGCGGCGCTTCCTTTCAAAACCTCAGTTATATATACGCCCTCGAACGAAGAAAGTTTCAAATCTTCCGCGATTTTATCCGTAATCGGTGTCATGGTGATACCGAGGACGGCTCTCTTCACGCTGCCGAAGTCTATAAGGTCTTCAGCCACTTTCCGGACCATATTGGAAGGTATGGCGAATGAATAGCCGGTGTAGGAACCCGTCTGGGATATGATGGCCGTATTCACGCCCACCAGATTTCCGGCCTTGTCGACAAGTGCGCCGCCGCTGTTGCCGGGATTCACCGCGGCATCGGTCTGGATGAAAGACTCTATCTTGAATTCGCCGTCATAGTTTGGCATGGAACGGCCTTTGGCGCTCACGATGCCAGCCGTGATGGTGGAACGCAGGTCGTACGGGCTGCCGATGGCCAGCACCCATTCGCCAAGCCTCAGCTTGTCGGAATCCCCGAACGGGATTACCGGCAGCCCCTCAGCATCTATCTTGATGATAGCCACGTCGGTAGCCGGGTCGGTCCCGATAAGTTTCGCATCGAAGGTCTTGTTGTTGTTCAGGGTCACCTGTATTTTCGTGGCCCCCTCCACGACATGATTGTTCGTCACGATATAGCCGTCCGGACGTATGATGACACCCGAACCGCTCCCCACTTTTTCCCTCTCCTGTGGAGTCCCGCCGTAGCCGAAGAAAAAGTCGAAAATGGAACTCGGGGCACCCTGTATCACGTCCTTGGCGACCACCTTCACATATACAACGGCATCTACCGCAGACTCGGCAGCGTATGTAAAGTCGGGATAGTCGGAAAGTGACAAATTGACAGTCCTGTACTGCGACCCGTCCTGCCTGGTCACTGTCATCTGATCCGAATCATCGGTATTTTTCACCACGGCAAACGCCGTCAGTCCGCCTACAAGAGCGGACAGCAAAACGATAAGTATTCCTTTTTTCATAGTATGAATAAATTATTTTCCAGTCATCGAAGTCTTCGGTGCTTCGAACCAAACGGACGAAAAAATCAAATAATATGCCACATTCAAATCAAAATTTTGTATCTTTGTTTGACGTATTGCGCCGGAGGGCGCACCGCCGGCCGGAAACATTGCGTCGGAAGACGCACTATATATTGGAATAAATTTTTACGGATTTTATGAAACTGGTTATTTCAAGTTCAGAATTACTGAAAGGAATCATGACAGTGGCAAAAGCCATTCCGACGAAGTCGGCCCTGCCTATCCTGGAGAATTTTCTCTTCGTATTGAAAGGAGGCAGGCTGGAAATCACGGCATCGGACTCGGAACTGACGATGAAGACGGGTATCGAAGTGGAGAATGCCGAGGAAGAAGGACAGATAGCCGTCCCTGCCAAGCATCTTATGGACCTGCTGAAAGAACTTCCTGACCAGCCGCTTTCCATCAGGACAGTCAGCGACACTTCATTCGAGTTCAGCTGGTCGAACGGAGCTTCCACCCTGCCGTATTTCCCTGCCGAAGACTATCCTGCGTTCAGCGCGACCGATGAATCGGCCATAACTCTGGACTTCCCTGCCCAGGAACTGACCGAAGGCATCGCATCCACGATCTACGCCACCGCTGACGACGAAATCAGGCCTACCATGAACGGCATATATTTCGATCTCGACACGGATTCGACCACTCTCGTGGCTTCGGATGCGCACAAGCTCGTATGTTATACCACGAAAGCCGTGACTGCCCCCGAAAAGGCATCGTTCATCCTGCATAAGAAACCAGCAGCCATCCTGCGCAGCATCATAGGAAAAAACACCGAGAGCGTAAAAATCTCTTTCGATGCGAAGAATGCCGTTTTCCAGTTCGACAGCACCATAGTCATCTGCCGTCTGGTCGTGGGAAAATACCCGCGCTACAGGGACGTCATCCCGCAGAACAATACGAATATCCTGAAAATCGACAGACAGCAGCTTCTGAATTCCGTCCGCCGCGTATCGGTTTGTGCGAACAAGGGATCGAACCACATCAAGTTCAACCTTTCTTCCGGACAGTTGGAAATCACCGCACAGGACCTCGGATTCTCGCTGGCCGCATACGAAAAGCTGGCCTGCGAATATGACGGGGACGAATTCAGCATCGGTTTCAAGTCCACATTCCTCGTAGAGATACTGGGCAACATCGACTGCACCGAAATCGTTCTGAAATTCGCCGACGGAGCCAGACCTGCCGTCATCGTACCTTCCGAAGAGGAAGACGAAAGCGGAAAAATCTGTGGAATCCTGATGCCTAGCATTGCCTGACGACTATGGAGCTGAATCTGGAGAAACCGATACTTTTTTTCGACATAGAAAGTACCGGACTGAATATCGCGAGCGATGCGATTATCGAACTGAGTTTCGTGAAAGTGATGCCGGGCGGTGAAGTCAGGGTAAAGACATGGAGGGTGAAGCCCTGGGACTATCCTGGCAACTGCCAGAAAAAGATAAATCCGAGCGCCCGCGAAGTCCATGGGATTACCGACGAAGAACTTTCCGGTGAGAAATGCTTCTGGGAAATAGCGGACGAAGTGCAGGACTGGCTCGACGGGTGCGACCTCGCAGGGTTCAACTCGAACAAGTTCGACTTGCCAATGCTCGCCGAGGAACTCGAAAGAGTCAGGACATACAGGCAAAGGCCGGTCCGCATAAACCTGCATGCCATGAAGATGATAGACGTCCAGAACATTTACCACCAGATGGAGCCGAGAAACCTGAAGGCGGCGTACAAGTTCTACTGCGGAAAGGATCTGGAGAATGCGCACGCGGCCGAAGCGGATACGCTGGCGACATACGAGGTGCTCAAGGCACAGCTGGACAAATATCCGGAGACTCTGAAAAACGATGTGAATTTCCTGTCCGGCTTCTCCGAACGTCAGAAGATAGTGGACTATGCGGGACGCCTTGTTTACAACGATAAGAAGGAAGTGGTCATAAATTTCGGCAAGCACCGCGGAAAGACCGCCCGGGAAGTCTTCGAAACGGAACCTTCATATTTCAGCTGGGTGGAGAACGGGGAATTTACCCTGGATACCAAACAGCAGTTCATCCTGCTGCGCCGGCAGTTCGAAGCCGAAAGGCAGGAGGCCAGAAAGGCTGCCATGAGAAAACTGACCGACAAGGAGATAGAAAAGTCGGTAGACTCCCTGGCGGCAAAATGGAGTTCCGGGAAACTGTTCTGAGTCTGTTCCGGATGAGAAACACAGTCCCGCCGCGATGAACATAACAGTAAAGACATACGGTTCAGGCAGTTTCGTCTGCCGCCCCGATACGACCTGGGAAAGGGAAAGCAGGGATTTCTACATTCCTGAATTCTGCGGAGCACTCCTGTACTCCCCCGTCGTTTTCGCCAGGATATCGAAAGCCGGGAAATGCATAGCTCCGAAATTCGTCCGAAGATATTATGACGGGATGAATTTCGGGGTTCTTTTCTATCCGGGAGCTATCCTCAAAGGCTCCTCCTCGGAAAGTTTCGCTTTCGCATCCATCCTCGACCACACCTCCGTCCTGCCGTTTCCGCTCTATCTGCCAGAAGTTTTCCGCTCTCGCGGCAATGCTTTCGTTTTCCGCAAGGACGGTGATATCCTCTACGGGACCGACACGGGGACAGACTTCACTGGTCCGATGGAAAACTGCATATCCGAAGCTTCCGTCTACACGAGCCAAAGGATCGGGGATATAGTGGTTATGGAAATCGGAGCACCGGAAACGGTGCTGGCGGAAAACGAAAAGAGAGCCGTCATCAGCGCGGATTTCTGCGACAACCGGCTGTTCGAACTCTCCTTAATCAGATGAGCCACTCATGGGATTCGAACCCACGACCTACGCGTTACGAATGCGTTGCTCTACCGACTGAGCTAAAGTGGCTTTTTCCGTATCTCCATCCGGTTTTTCCGAATGGGACTGCAAAAATAAGATATTTTTGACAATTCTACAAAATTTCCTGAAAATGCTTTCGGGAATTCATAGAAGCGACATCAAATGAGCCATTTTGACATAGCGATAACAGGAGCCGGAGCTGCCGGAATGATGGCGGCGATTTCCGCTGCGCGCACCGGAGCATCCGTCTGCGTCATCGAGAAAATGCCGAAACCTGGGAGAAAAATCATCATCAGCGGGAAAGGCCGGTGCAATTTTACGAACCTCAAGCAGTGGAACGACTTCTCGGCACACATACACCCGAAAGCCGGTTTCTGCAAGCCGGCATTCTACGGGTTCACGCCGGAAGACGTGATATCGTTTTTCGAAGAAAACGGGATGAAGACAGTGACGGAAAGGGGCGACAGGGTATTTCCGGCGTCATACAAATCCACCGATGTCGTCGACACTCTGATGAAAACGGCAAAAAGGGAAGGCGCCGTCATCATGACAGGTTCCGGGGTCACCGGCATGACTAAAGACGGAGAGAATTTCCGCATCAGTCTGGCTTCGGGACGCACCATATCCGCGGAGAAGCTGCTCATAGCCACAGGCGGCCTTTCATATCCCGGTACAGGTTCTGCCGGAGACGGGTACGTATGGGCCAGGAATTTCGGTCACACAATCTCAGACTGCTTCCCGTCCCTGACAGCGCTCGTCCCCGAGGGATACAAGACTGCGATCCGGAATACCCGCGGCCATATAGACAGGACCGCTCCTCTGTCTGAACTCGGCAGGACCTTGATGGGAAACCGGTTGAAAAACATCTCGGCAAGCCTGGCCGTGGACGGGAATACGGTAGAGGAGGAATTCGGAGACATAGACTTTACCGACGGCGGTATCGAAGGGCCTGTCGGCTTCAGACTCAGCCGAAGGTGCGTCCAGGCCATTGCGCACGGTTCAAAAGCCGTCCTGACCATCGACCTGAAACCGGCGGTAAGAGAAGAGGAACTCACGGACAGAATCGCCTCTCTGTGGGATGAAATATCGTCGGACGCCAGAAGCCGCGGCAAAAGTTTCAGGGACAAGTTCCGCATCCTGCTCGGCAAACTGATGCCTTATTCCCTGACTGCGGGTTTCATGCACTTTCATCCGGAAGCCGGGATACACTGTCTTGCGGGCCTCCTGAAAAACTGGAAATTCAGGATAGCCGGCTACGTCGGCTACGAACGCTGCGTTGTGACGGCCGGAGGAGTCAAGACTGATGAAGTCTGTCCGAAAACGATGGAATCCCGTCTCGTACCCGGCCTGTATTTCGCCGGAGAAGTTCTGGATGTGGACTGCGACACCGGCGGCTATAACATGCAATGGGCTTTCTGCAGCGGCTGGCTTGCCGGGAAGTCCGCCGCCGCTTCACTGTTAGGATAAATTTATGTTATGAAACTCCTGAAAAAGATTCCCGCCGTCGTTTTTATTCTCCTTTCAGTTCAATTTTACGGCAAAACGGCTGAATCGGAGCAACATTGCGGAGCCGCCGGCCCCCAGGACATCATTCCCGCACCTGCCTCATACGAAATCCACGACGGGACATTCAGCCCCGGCCATGAACTGAAACTGTTCGTGGAAACGGCAGGAAAACCCTGTTCCGACGCCGGCAGGAATCTGCGGCAGGAAATGATTTCCAGCTTCAGGGAAGGATTCGGCACTCTGCCGTACGTAATTTCAGAAACGTCCGGAAAGTCAGATGCGGACATTACGGTGCTGTCAGGGACCGGCGGTCCGGACAGTGAATCGTACCTGCTTTCCGTCACAGAAGACGGGATAAGCATCGAAGCCCCGGATGCGGCAGGGGCATTCTATGCCATGCAGAGCATCGTTATGATGATGGGGATGTCGGAAACCGGGGACTTAAGGTGCTGCACTGTCAGGGACAATCCGAGATTCGCCTACCGTGGACTGCATTTCGACGTGTCGAGACATTTCCGCTCAAAGGAATTCCTTATGAAGCAGATGGACGCGATGGCTCTGTTGAAGCTGAACAGGATGCATCTCCACCTGACGGACGGCGCCGGATGGCGTCTGGAAATCGGGGCCTGTCCGAGGCTGACGGAATTCGCCGCCTGGAGGCCGTACAGGAAATGGAGCGACTGGTGGGCGTCGGAACGGCATTATTGCGAGGCGGGCACCGCCGGAGCATACGGAGGCTTTTATACGAAAGACGATATCAGGGAAATCCTGGAATACGCCGCCGAAAGGCATATCGAAGTCATTCCGGAGATAGAAATGCCAGGGCACAGCGACGAGGTGATTGCGGCATATCCGGAACTGTCCTGCAATGGCAGGCAATACGGGAATTGCGACCTTTGTCCCGGGAAAGAGGAGACTTACGTGTTTCTGGAAACGGTACTGGAGGAGGTGATGGCTCTGTTTCCGTCCGAATATGTACACATAGGAGGTGACGAGGCCTCCAAGGAAGCGTGGAAAACCTGTCCGGACTGCAGGAAAAGGATGCAGGAGGAAGGGCTGGAAAATGTCGACGAACTGCAGAGTTATTTCATCCGGAGGATGGAAAAGTTCGTGAATGCACATGGGAAAAGAATCATCGGATGGGATGAAATCATGCAGGGAGGACTGGCTCCGGACGCCACCGTAATGTCATGGAGAGGTTCGGAAGGCGGGGTGGCTGCCGCATCCTCGGGACACGACGTGATAATGACGCCCAACGGGTACTGCTATCTGAACTACACGCAGGACGCCCCGTTCCGGGAGCCGGTCGGCATGGGAGGCTATCTGACTCTCGAAAAGGCATATTCGTACGAACCTGAAGAGCCGGGGATGACTCCCGAAGCCCGCTCGAGGATTCTCGGAATCCAGGGCAATCTGTGGGCGGAATATCTCCCGGAGGACAGCCTGGCCGAATATATGTACTACCCGAGGGCTTTCGCCATAGCCGAGACAGGATGGAGCCCTGCCGGGAAAAAGGATTTCAGGGATTTCAGGAAAAGGGCCGCGGCACTGCTCGGGATTCTCGAAGCACGCGGATACCGTACATTCGACCTTGAGAACGAATACGGGGAGAGGAAAGAAAGCCTGCATCCGGTATCGCACCTTGGCCGCGGATGCGTTGTCAGTTATGCCTCTCCGTATGACGGCAAGTATCCTGCGTCCGGTCCCGGAGCACTGACCGACGGGCTTTTGGGCGGCTGGTCATACGGAGACGGACGCTGGCAGGGCTTTCTGACGGACATGGATATCACGGTGGATCTCGGAGAGACAAAGCCTGTCCGCTACATCGGAGCCACCTTTATGCAGATAATTTCAGCCTGGGTATATCTCCCTGAAAAGGTGGAAATATCCGTTTCGGATGACGGGAAGGACGGCACCTTCCGCACGGTCGGCACCGTATCCAGGGACCTGTCCGACACTCTCGACGGCCTTTATTTCAAGACATACGATACAGTCTGCGATGAAACCTGCCGCTATATCCGCATCAGGGCCGAAAAGCCCGG
Source organism: uncultured Bacteroidales bacterium (assembly GCA_944325765.1). Taxonomy (GTDB): domain Bacteria; phylum Bacteroidota; class Bacteroidia; order Bacteroidales; family UBA932; genus Cryptobacteroides. Next base: position 3,082 of record CALVBH010000093.1, on the reverse strand, counting down.
CAGGGACGGGGCATGGCTTTTTACGGATGAAATCACAGTCAACTGAAAAATCACCTGCGGCCCGGAATCCGCCGGATTCTACTGCAGTGAGGCGGTGGCTGCGAGATTGGATGACCCGGGTGCTCCGAAGTCGGTGATGTCGGCGTATACCGCGAAGCCGGCAAAGGACGATCCGTATCCGTTTTCGGATATTACTTCGCTCATGACTTCCCCGAACTCGCTCCTCCAGCTCTCGGAGAAGCCGTCATTCCCGAGCAGGGCCTGCAAATCGCATTCGAGCAGTATTCCATCGGTTTTCTTAAGGTCCGTATCCACGAATCGTATTGCAGATACAGGATTGCATACAGCCGTATTCTTGACGTTAAGGCCGTGCCACAGGCTGAATCCTGCCGGCATATCGAGAGAGAATCCGGTACCGGCGGTCTGATATCCGAAATCTATGGACGAAAGCGTATTGAAAGTGCCCGAGCCGTCTCCGAAACCGACTGTGGAAATGACGCCGTTTTCATCTGCCGTATATGAAACCGACGGGACCTGCGCAGCTCCGGTCTCCGGTGCCATGTCTGCTATGCTGAATTCCGATGCCGTGCTGCCGAGGTTCAGGGTCACTTCCGCTCCTGACCACTGCTGCATGCGGATTCTGAGCGATTCGTCCGCAACTTCCGGAATTTCGCTGAAAACGGATTTCGATAAAATTTCTGGCAGTCGCTTCATTGGCACATATATTATATATTACCCCATATACTACCCCCCCCCACAAGAAATATCAGTCCTGCGACGAGGGGCAGATAATCCCTGAATTCATCCCTGAATACCTTGGCGGCCTTCTGTATCTCCGCATTGACCTGCCGGACGGTAATCCCGAATATTCCGGCTATCTCCTTGTATGACAGATGTTCGAACTTATGGGCCGAAAAGACGTTGAACGAAAGCGGGGACAGTTTGGCCCTGCATTTTCTTGTCAGTTCATCGATATCGGCATTGAATATCATGTCATCATCGCTTTTCTGCGACAGGATGCGGATATCTTCTGCGAGGATTATTCTTCGGCTGATATTCTGTTTGCTGCGGCTCTCGACCTGTTTTCTGAGATGATGGTTGAGACATCTGTTTTTAACGGCACTGGCAAAATATGACTTCAGATTTGTAATCATTACCGTGTCCTGATTCTTCATCAGCTGCAACAGACAGTCCTGGAAAATATCCTCCGCCACATCCATATCGCGGACGTAACTGTATGCCAGACGCAGATAACGCGTCCTTTCCCTGTCTATCGAGACAAGTTCCGCGTATGTGACCGTATGAGGTTCAGAATTACACACAATGGCGGCAAAGTTAAATTTTTTTCAAAAAAAGTAAAATTTTCATGTCAATTTCCGTTTCAGCATTGTCTTAATATATAAAGCCCGGAAAACGGATGACCGCAATGCAGGGGCAAAACCATGAAAATATGAAAAAAATTACGGACGACATACTTTACGGATATTTTTCCGGAGATACTTCGGATGAAAAGGAAATAGCTTCCTGGCTCGTCGCCGACAGCCGCAACAGGAAGAAATACCGGCTCGCCAGACTCCTTTACGAACAGCATTTGCTGAACTCCCCTGCGGATGTCGTGGAATTCAGGAACAGGAAGTCGGAAAGGCGCACAATACTGAGACGCAGACTGCGGCTGGCCGCAATCAATGCCGCCGCTGTCGCCGCAATCGGAATCATTGCACTTTATGCGATACCGGAACAGATTTCCAGAAAACTCGCGGAAGCCGTCACCTCGGTGGAAGCCCGTCCCGGCCAGCAGCTCGACCTGACGCTCAGCGACGGCACTTCACTGAAACTGAACTCGGGCGCACGGATCAGTTATCCGAATATGTTCTCCCGCAAATCCAGAGAAGTCTCTCTGAGCGGCGAGGCATATTTCGAAGTCGCCAGGGATGAGAAACGGCCTTTCGTCGTGCGGACTTTCTCTTCGGACGTGGAGGTCCTCGGCACGAAGTTCAATGTCGATGCCGACGAGGACAACGGAAGGCTTTCGGTAACTCTGGCCGAAGGCAGTGTAAGGGTCGCCTTGCGGGACAATCCGGACAACGCCATTGTCCTGAAACCTGACGAAAAGGCCTGCATCGCCGACGGCCGGATCGTCGTGGTGAAGACTGAGGCCGGGGACGAAATCAGATGGAAGGACGGCATCGTAGACATAGGAGGTCTGGCATTCGACGAACTGATGTACAAACTGGAGATGGCATTCGGGGTCGACATAGTCATAGACAGGGCCGATCTTCCCGAAATATGCTTTACGGACGGACGTCTGCGCATAAGCGACGGAATCGAATATGCCCTGAATGTCCTGAGGAACGGTTCGGATTTCACCTGGACCAAGGACTACCGCACCGGCACGATCCACATCAGGTAAAGGCCGCACGATGCCATCCCGGGCGAAGGGCGCAGCCGTGGGATCTGTCATAAAGAAACTGATAACCAAAATATAAATGAACGAATCATGAACAAGACATAGGAAAACCGCATTCCACCGGCATAAAAAAATCCTGCGGATATAGCGGATCCGCAGGACCAGTAAAAAGGCCGGTGCCATTAAACACTGAACTAATTACCAATAATTCCACAAAGATATGAATAAAAAAGCAAAGTGCTCCGGAAAGGTGCGCAGTTTGCTCTGTATTCTGACCGTTTTCATTCTTTCGGGCACACTGAATGCCGGAGCCCAGGAAAATGTGCAGATAACACTAAGACTTGATGATGTCCCGCTCGGGACGGCCATAAAACACATCGAGGAGCAGTCTCCGTACCTTTTCATGAACAATGGAGTGGATCTGACCCGTACAGTAAGCCTTTCCGTCACGGACCGGACGATTTCAGAAGTATGCAAGACCCTGTTCACTCCCCTCGACATCGATTTCCGAATAGACCGGCATCATATCTACATTTCCGACAAGCCCGCACCGGTTCCGGTGACAATATCGGGAAGGATTTCCGACGAGAGCGGCCTGCCGGTACCTGGAGCGGCAGTCATCGAGAGCGGCACGTCGAACGGGACAGTGACGGACAGCGGCGGACTTTTCGCGTT